>JADGBD010000091.1 GCA_015231665.1 Gammaproteobacteria bacterium | reverse complement strand
GTCCTCAAGGCCGCCTCGGTTTTCTTGACGTGAGGATCACCCCGATCGACCTGGATTCGATCTGACCGGAATCAACGGAAATTGCTCTGACCACCTCCCGGCCCTGAGCCGGGTTTTTTGTGGCTGGAATCTGGGCAGACAGCAGGCGGATTTTTTGCCGAAAGTTACCCCGGCGTTACCCCGACAAAAAAGGCCCAGCGCAAAATAGAGCTAAGCCTTTGATTTTATGGAGCCAATGGGCGGAATCGAACCGCCGACCTACTGATTACGAATCTCACGGATGGCCTATTTACCAACCTTAACGACTCAAAACCTAGCTAGACAAAACAGCAACTTAGCTATATCCTTTCCTTAACCTGAATTAACGAAAAACGCCAAAAACTGTTACCCCAAGTTACCCCGGCGTTACCCCGTTTTTCAGCCCACTGATTTTCCTGGCCATTCTGCCGGGGAAAAAGTTACCCCGGCGAGGATCGGCAATGAGCAGCAACCGAATCAGCTTCACCAAGAAGGCACTTGAGGCCCTACCACCTGCACCTGCTGGCAAGCGTATCGACTACTACGACACCAAGACCCAGGGCTTAACGCTCAGGGTCAGCTCCAGCGGCACCAAGACGTTCAGCTTCTTCCGCCGTATCGACGGCAAGCTGGAGCGCGTCACTATCGGCAAGTTTCCCACACCCTACACGGTCGAGATGGCGCAGAAAGAGGCGGCCAAGCTGAACGGCAAGGTGGCATCGGGCATCAACCCGGCAGAGCAGAAGCGCAATGTACGCCAAGAAATCACCTTGGGAGAACACTTCGATGACTACCTGAAACGCCATGCCATGCCCTACAAGAAGTCTTGGAAGAACGATGATGCGAACTATCGCCTGTATCTCTCCCCCCTGGCCAAGCGCAAGCTGAACAGCATCAAGAAGGCGGAGGTGCAGCGACTTCATGCCCGCATCGGCAAAGAGCACGGCATCTATGCAGCGAACAGAACCCTCGCGACACTGCGGAAGGTGTTCGCCGTGGCGCTGGATTGGGGCTGGGAGGGCAGCAACCCCTGCATCGGCGTCAAGCAATTCAAGGAGCAGAGCCGCGACAGGTTCCTCCAAGGCGATGAGCTACCCCGTTTCTTCGCGGCCCTGGCGGAAGAAGCCAACGAAACAGCGCGGGACTTCTTCACCCTGTCACTGCTGACTGGTGCTCGCCGTGGCAACCTGCTGGCAATGCGCTGGGAGGAGGTCAGTCTGGAGCGCGGTATCTGGCGCATACCCATGACAAAGAACGGCGATGCTCAGAACCTGCCCCTAACAGGGGAGGCCCTGGCCATCCTCCAGCAACGCCAAGCCCAGGCGGAAGGCCCTTGGGTATTCCCAGGCAACGGCAGCGCCAGCGGCCACATGGAAGAACCGAAAACGGCATGGAAGCGCATCCTCGGCAGGGCAGGGCTAAGCGACCTGCGTATCCATGACCTGCGTAGAAGTCTCGGCAGCTGGCAGGCCGCAACGGGCGCAAGCCTCAGTGTGATAGGCAAGAGCCTGAACCACCGCAACGTCAGTACAACGGCCATCTATGCCCGCCTGAATGTCGACCCGGTACGGGAAAGCATGGAGAAGGCCACTGCCGCCATGCTCGCTGCGGGCGGACTGACCGAGACAGACAACAACGTGGTGGAGCTACGCAAAAAGGCATGACCGAAGTGGAAGAACAAACTCTTTTTATCCCTTGGGGTAATGACCCCCGTGAGACACTGGCGGCGTGGCAGGATTCCCCCGAGAAAAGCACACCACCCTTTGTGTTTGTACTCGAGATTATCGAACACCGGCTGGCCAGCATCGGTGAAGTAGCGACGGCCATTGAGCAGGCCGGGTTTTATTCTTGGGATAGATTCGGCAGATTTATTTATATCACCGCATCCTCCGACGACGCGGATGCCAAAGAACGTTACCGCCAAACTTTGGATGACTTGGCCCAATACAGCATAAATGAGGCGCTTGCGTGGTCGGAGGAACCCTGCGAGGGCCCGACCATTCCCGCCGGGCTGACTTTGACCGGCTGGCCCGTTGATAAATTGCCTGATTTCATTTCACTGGAGACTGACCGGTTGCAGCGCGAAACCGGACGCGCCAATCCACCACCCAACCCGAAAGGCCCTGCACCGCAATCCAGTTACCGCGAAATCCTGCGTGGTCTGGTGCTGATCCATTGGCCTGAGGCCAAGGAGGAGCTGGGCAAGCCGCGAACTGAGTTAGTCGGCAAAATCCACCAAGCACTGCAACGACAAGGTATCGATGTTTCCACTAAGACCCTTCGCGCCTATCTGAAAGACTAAGGGAAAGTTCCCTTTCATTTAGGAAAGGTTCCACATCAGTCTATAACCTTTCCCCATCATAGGCCCCGCAAACCGAGGGCCAATCCACCCGGCCCCGATGTTATCTCTAACACTGAGGGCCACCATCATGATTCTCAAAGAATCCAAAACAGCATCTGCGTTGACCAATCCCGTTCTACTCACTGAGGCTCAGGCCGCTGAATACATCGGCACCGCCCCTGGCACTCTCACTGTATGGCGCTGCACCGGGCGCTATAACCTGCCCTACGTCAAAGTAGGTCGCTTTGTTCGCTACCGCCAAGAGGACTTGGATGCTTGGTTGGCAAAGCGCACCCAGACCCACACCGGCGAGGCCGCATAAAAACCCCCCAAGGCCAAAGCGGCCAAGGGGGGACTACGGCGGGACAGAGCAACCGACCCGCTGAAATTATAGCATCCCCACCTGCTGCTGCATGGCCCTGAATTGTTATTTTCAGGAACCACTACCATGACCACCACATTCAAGCCCGAAGTCGCTCGCGATTTCATCAATAAACTCTCAAAAGTCCGCTGGGCTGGTGACAGCAAAGCAACTGCATGTTGCCCGGCCCATCCTGACAAATCCCCTTCACTGAGCATCCGCATTGAAGCCGACAAGCTGCTGACCTTTTGCCATGCCATGCAATGCAGTCACGAGGCCATCCTCGCTGCAGTCGGCTACAAGGTCCGCGACTTCTACGACCATGACGGTGAGGCCGCTCGCCGCTGGGCCCATGCTGGACCGCCAGTGCCGCCCCTCCGCCCGATCGATCCGGTGAAGCTGGAGAAACTGGTTTTGCAGATAAGCCGCAACAAACTGAAGCAAGGCCAGACCCTGAGCCTTGAGGATCAGGCCCGGCTGGAGCTGGCGATCGAGCGCTTGCGGGAGGTTGAATAATGAACCCCCCGGAGTATCTGGACCAAATCGACCACCTTCTCGGAGATGAGCCAGCTCCGACCTGCAACCGCATATCGGCGCTGGAGTTGCTGACCCGTGAGATACCGCCCCGCCGCAATCTGCTTTCTCCCTGGCTGGCGGAGCAGTCGATCAGCATGATCTATGCCCCCCGCGGCATCGGTAAAACCCATGTATCAATGGGCATCACCGTGGCCGCGGGCAGTGGTGGCAGCTTCTTGGGTTGGAAGGCTGAACGCCCGGTAAAAGTCTGCTTCATCGATGGCGAGATGCCGCTCAAGTTGCTGCAGGAACGGCTGTCTTATGCGATCACTGACATCGGCGATCCCGGAAGCAATCTCTGGTTTGTGACCCCAGACATTCAAGCCGCGGGGATGCCCGACATCTCCAGCGCCAAGGGTCAGGAACTACTGGCACCACACATCAAGGATGCCGACCTAATCGTTGTTGACAACCTCTCTACCCTGGTTCGCTCAGGCAAGGAAAACGATGGCGATTCGTGGCAGCCTATCCAGACATGGGCGCTCCACCAGCGCGCTGCAGGCAAATCGGTTTTGCTGATTCATCATTCAGGCAAAAGTGGCGATCAACGCGGCACCTCTCGCCGGGAGGATGTTCTCGATTGCAGCATCGAGCTCCGCCGCCCTGGTGACTATGACCCCAAGGAGGGCGCTCGCTTTGAGATTCATTTCCGCAAGGCCCGCGGTCTCTACGGGGACGACGTAGCAGCCACCGAGGCCGCCTTGATCACCACCGCAACCGGCAGCCGCTGGGAGGTCAAGACCGTGGCCGAATCCACCGCTCAGGCCGTGGCACGGCTGCTGTCCGAAGGTATGAAGCAACACGAGATTGCAGAGGAACTTTGCCTGAGCAAGGGCGCCGTGTCCAAGGCCAAAAAGCGCGCTCAGTCGCTGGGGTTGATCGTCGTTGACGGAGGGCGCCGGGATGATGACTAACCGCCCCCAGGATGAAAGTTTCCTGTTTCCTGCACTAAGCAGGGAAACCGGGAAACTTTCGGACCAAGCAGGAAACCCGGCAGGAAACCCAGAGGAAACTATCAGCCTCAAGGCCTTGGCGTTAAAGGTTTTGCAGGGAAACTCGGCAGGAAACTTTCGAGAAACCCCGAGTTTCCCACCCCCCGGAAACTTGCCCATAAATCCAACCCCAGGGAAACCGTTTCCCAAGCCGGTTTCCAGCGACTCACTGACTGAGGCTATCCGCGAAAAAGCTGCTGTTCTCGAATTTGACGCCGGGTTGACTCGCGAAGCAGCAGACCACCGTGCACCTGCAGCCATCGGAGTTTTTCGCTTCAGGTTGTCCGACGATCCAACCAAGACCCACACCCTGCTTGACCCCGGCGCCGATCTGGCTGGCGCTACCGCAACTCTGCATCACCAATTTGGCGCTGAGCGCGTGCTCAGTGTCACTCCCTACAACGCATAGGAGCACAACGACCATGACCGACATTCAACACCCCCAGGAATTGACCCTCACCAGCACCACACCGATGGCATTCAACCCCGAGACACTGATAAGCAAAGCCATCGATGCAGGAACCCCGATTGAAGCGCTCGAGAAGTTGCTCGGGATGAGAAAGGAACTGCAGGCGGAGATGGCCCGGACCGCATTCTTTGACGCCCTGGCGGAGTTTCAGGCCTCATGCCCTCCGGTGCTCAAACAGCAAAGCGCTGGCGCCGGAGCCTTTGCCTACCGGTATGCCGATTTGGCGACGATTCAGCAGACCATCATGCCGACCCTGACCCGCTGCGGGCTGTCTGTCACCTTTGACACTGAGGTGATTGACGGCGGCGTGCTGGCCACCTGCTACGTGCATCATCGCCTTGGGCATCAGCAGGCGACTAAATTCTATGTTCCGCCTGATCCTCAGCAGAAGATGAACGCGGCTCAGCGCATGGGCAGTATATCCAGCTACGCCAAGCGCTACGCCATCGGCGCTGCACTGGCCCTGGTTATCGACCACGATGATGACTGCCAGACCCCCAAGCCCGCCGCGGCCCCTGCACCTCGCCCTGCAGCTGCACCACCTCGCCAGCCACCTGCACCTGCAGCCCCGGCAATGGCCAGCGCCAAGCAATTGGCCTTGCTGTTCGCTCGGAGCAAGGAGCTCGGCATCAGCCCCGAGCAGATCAAGACGGAGATGCTGCAGCGCTTCAACGTCGAATCCAGCAAGGCCCTGACCGCCAAGCAGGCATCAACGCTGATCGACCTGTTACCCGATATGGCTACACCTGCACCTGCATCAACGATCACCCCTGAACTGCTGCAGGCGCTCAAGGCAAGCGGCTGGGTACCGGGCGGCACGGCTGATGACTTGGACGCCGCTCTGATGAAATTGCGGGAGTCTGCAGCCAACTGGAAATCAATCGCTGCAATGGCCGATTCCGCTCAGGCCCGGATGGCCGATGAGGCCGAAGCCCGCCGCCTGCAGGCGCTGGTGCAACTCGGGGAATCCAGCTGCATCGAGCTTATGGCCATAGTATGACTATCGTTTATCTCACCCCCTTGGCTATCGCCAGCGCACCTGATCAGCTGCAGCCCGTACTCAATGAGTTGGCGCTGCTGCACCGCCAGCTTGAAGCCCTGGCGCTGCATCACCCCGACACCATGATCGATGCTCTGCAGGCGCGTTTCCACCTGGAGGCCGCCCTCGCCGGGCTCGGCTACCGCCTGCAGCTTGAGCCTTTTTGATCACCACCACTCACGCCGGGAGGCGCTACCAATGAACACGAACGCACTGACATCCGCTATCAAAAACGCACTGGGCATGGCTTTCAGCTTCGCCCGGAAACCCACCACCACTGCCGATGGCCTGCCATACATGCACTACAAGCCCGACCCATCCCGCGAATTTGTTGCCATCGCCGCCCCCGACCAAGGGCTCGGCTACGTCGATATGCCCTGCCCGGTATGCGGCAACGACGCCCACCTTGATACTGACTGCGGTGGTGGTGGTTGCTTTTCTTGCGGCGCCAGCTGGTTCGCCACCGATCAGCCTACAGGCGACAGCTGGCCGCTGTATCTGGATTGCGACGGAGATCCCAGCCAATGACGATCAACAGCCTGCTGGATTATCTGGACTGGGTTGGCTGGACCCCCGGCAGGGATGCCGCGGCCCTGGAGGAGGCCATCGAGTCACTCCGGGTCAAAGCCGATCTCTACGCCAAGATTGCTGAGGACCTGGAGGATACCGACCGGGATGCTGAGGCCGATCAGTATTGGCTGGCGCGGACTCAGACCCTCAACGCCATGCACTGTGCACGTGCCAACCGCACTGAGTTGCTGGAGCTGGGCTCATGAACCTTGGCATTGATCCTGGTCTAGGTGGCGCCGCAATGCTGATCACCTCCGACGGCGAGGAGATCATCCGGTGCTGGGACATGCCGACCACCACCTCGGGTAAGGCCAGGACCGTCAACGCCGCTCTGCTGGCCGATCAGATCAAGGAGGCTATCGAGGTATCCAATCAACACGGTGAACGCTTGCAGGCGATCCTGGAGGCTGTTCACGCCATGCCCGGCCAAGGAGTCACATCGATGTTCAACTTTGGCGTTTCCTTTGGCGTGGTGCAGGGAGTGCTGGCGGCGCTGGAGGTCCGCACCTCACTGATCACCCCTGCCACCTGGAAGAAACGCGCTGGGCTGACCGGCAAGCCGAAAGATGCCTGCAGGGGACTGGCCTGCAGTCTCTGGCCTGAGCAGGCCGGGCTGTTCGCTCGGGTCAAGGATCAAGGGCGAGCTGACGCGGCGCTGATTGCTTTCTTCGGGAGCAGGGAGTGACCACCACCATCGAGGTGCTGATCCTGATGGCAGGAAAAAATGTTACGGGTCCTCCCTGGCTGTTTCCTACGCGGGTAATTCGAACCCCGGCCCAGAGCTAGACCGCCAACAGACTGCATAGGCAACACGCCTCACCGCGAACTCAATGCACCTTAGATGGCACAGACAACACGAGGAGTTGCACCGATGCGAAACCCAAGGCCCCACCACATCCAACTGCCGTGGCCACTGCCGGGCTATGGCGGCAACCCAGCCCGGCGCCAAGCATGGCTTGTTGATTGCTGGAACGCGGCCATCGGCCACCCCCTGCCGGGCTTCCGCAAGCACGAGTTGTTGAACCTGGAGGTCCGCTGCTGTCCCACCGATGGCAGGCAACACCGTTATCTTGATCTTGCCGCGGCCTGCACTTTGGATGCTCTGGCCTATTTGGGCGCCATCGAACACCCCAAGCAAGTGCAGACCATCACCCTGCATCGAGGTCCTCAAGGC
>JADGBD010000001.1:31269-35700 GCA_015231665.1 Gammaproteobacteria bacterium | reverse complement strand
CGTGGAGACAGTTGCAGTGATGTACAAAAAAAACATTGCTGGCTTCACCTTGATAGAGTTGATGATCGCTGTGGCCGTTATCGGCATACTCTCCGCTATTGCACTGCCAAGTTACCGGGATTATGTATTGCGTACCAACCGGGCCGATGCCAAAAGCGCCCTGCTCAATACGGCCCAGGCGATGGAGCGCTGTTACACGGTTGGCTATAATTATGCGGCGGATGACTGTAAGGACCTGGTGCCCACCGGCATGACCTCACCCGAGGGCTATTACAGCATCGCCTTCGCCAGCGGTCAGCCGACTCAGGCCACCTTTATCCTGCAGGCGGCACCGGCCAGTGGTGGACCCCAAGCGGGCGATAAGTGCGGCACCTTTACCCTGAACCACGCCGGTAGCCAAGGGGTAAGTGGTGCGACGCTTTCGGCAGCGGATTGCTGGGGCCGTTGATCTGGATACTGCCTTGGATCGACTGGTGGCAAAGGCACCTGCACGCAACAGCTCGTAGCCGTGGAGGTGCTCCTGCCAGGGGCTATCAAGCCGAGCTCGATACAGATTAGGCACCCCCAGGGCTAACCCCCACCGGCAAGAGAATCCTGCTGCGCAGGCCGCCGAGTTTTTCTGAGCGGTCCAGGTCAAAACTTCCGCTGTAGCTTTCGACGATGTCGCTGACGATGGCCAGGCCCAGACCGTGGCCTTGCCTGTTTTGATCGGGGTGCTGGTCAAGGTGTTCGTCAAGGCGTTTGCCGCGTTGCTTGAGTCGGTCAAGCTGCTCGCTCTCAACCCCAGGGCCGTCGTCTTCCAGGGTCAGGAGCAGGCCCTCGGTAGTTTGCTGTAGTTGCAGTTGGATGCGCTTTTGGCAGTATTTGGCGGCGTTATCCAGCAGATTGCCTAGTAGTTCCATCATGTCATCCTGATCCAGGGGCAGGCTGTCGGCGCAGTCGGTGCGCCAGTCCAGCTGCAGGGGCTTGTCGGCGTAGAGGGCGCGGATGCTGTCGACGAGGTCGGTCAGGTCCTGGCTCGGGACGAAGCGGCGACCGGCCAGGGCGCTGCCGGCTAGCCGGGCCCGGTGCAGTTCGCGCTCGATCAGGTGGCGCATCTGTTCGCTTTGTTGCTCCAGTTCGGCATCTTCCAGCTGGCGGGCACGGTACTGCATCAGCTGCAGCGGGCCTTTGAGGGCATGGGCGAGGTTGCCGGCGGCGTGGCGCGCCCGGGTCAGGTGGGCCTGGAGGGCGTGGAGCAGCTGGTTGAATTCCTCGACCAAAGGACGGATTTCGCTGGGCACCGGGGCGTCGAGCTGCTGGCGCTGGCCGGCTCTGACTTCGCCCAGTTGCTGGCGCGCCTGATCCAACCGGCGGAACAGGCGGCGCAGCAGCCAGGCCTGGGCGAGCAGCAGCAGGCCAGCGCCGATCAGCGCGGCGAGCAGGCTGGCCAGGAGCAGGCGGCGGAATTGGGCGTGCAGGCTGCTGATGTCTTCGGCCACGCCGAGCTGGAAGCTGTGGCCATCCTTGCGATAGGCGGCGCTCCAGAGCAACAGCTGTTGTTGCCGCGGCCCCTGCAGCCGCTGCAGCTGTTGTTCCCCCGGCGCCAGTTCCGGCAAGGGCAGGGCCTCATCCCAGAGGGAGCGCGAGCGAATCTGTTGGCCATCGCCAAAGCGGATGCTGAGGTAGTGGCCGGACAGGGGTTGCTGATAGATGCTCGGCAGCGGCCGCTGCAGCTGGGCGTTGATGGGGTCTATGGCGCTGAGGATGGCCTCGCCGTCATGGGCCAGGCGGGTGGCGACAAACTGCAGGCTGCTGGACCAGGCCAGGCGCAGGCCGATGCTGAGCAGTCCGGCGAGCAGCAGCAGCAGCAGCAGGCCGAGCAGCCAGCGCAGGCGGGCTTCGATGGAACCGGGTGCTTGTTGAGTCACCAGTCCCGCGCTCCGTCAGTCCTGATTAACAAACACATAGCCCTGGCCGCGGCGGGTTTGGATGCGCTCTGTGCCGATCTTTTCGCGCAGGCGGCGGACATAGACCTCAATCAGGTTGCTATCGCGGTCGAAGTCCTGATCATAAACGTGCTCGGTGAGGCGGGTCTTTGACAGGACCCGGTTGGGGTGGAGCATGAAGTAGCGCAGCAGGCGAAATTCGGTGCCGGTCAGGGCTATTGGCTCGCGGCTGGGCAGCAGGGCCTGCTGGCGCTCCTCGTCCAGCTGCAGGTCGTTGGCCTGGATGCGGCTGTCGGCACGTCCCCGGCTGCGGCGGATCAGGGCCTGCAGCCGGGCGAGCAGTTCCTCCGGGTGAAAGGGCTTGGCCAGGTAGTCGTCGGCGCCGGCTTTGAGGGCATCGACCTTGTCGCGCCAGGTGTCGCGGGCGGTGAGGATGAGCACCGGCATGGCCCGGCCGGCGGCGCGCCAGCGATCCAACAGCTCGCGACCAGGACGACCGGGCAGGCCCAGGTCGAGGATGGCGGCATCATAATCGCCGGTTTCGCCGAGAAACAGGCCGTCCACGCCGTTATCCGCCCAATCGACGGCATAGCCCGCCTGCTCCAGCTGCGGCTGCAGCTGGGCGCTGAGGGCGGCGTCATCCTCCACCAGCAGCAGGCGCATCAGTCGTGGTCCTTGTCCTTGCTTTCGCGATACCTATCCTCGCCTTTGTCGCTGTAGCTGTCCTGGTATTTGTCTTTGTATTCGCGCTTGTCATCGGCGTATTTGTCCTTGCCTTCGCGCTTGATAATCTCGGCGCTGAGGGCGTCCACCTTCAGTTCCTCCACGCGGCCGTCGGGCAGCAGGTATTCGATCTCATAGAGGTGGCGGCCGCGCTTTTCCTCGTACTCTACCTCCAGCACCCGTGCATCGGCGGGCAGTTGCACGCGGTTGAGCAACTCCTGCAGGGGCAGAACTTCGGCGTTCTGGCGCAGAGCATAGGCTTTGCCATGGTCTTTGCTATGGTCCTTGTCATCGCTGGCCCAGGGTTGCAGGGGCAGAATCAGGGCGGTGGCGAGCAGGGGCAGGCTGATCAGGGTGATCTTGTTCATGGGGAAACTCCAGTCGTTGTGTTGATGGTACAACAGACTTTAGTCGTGCAAGCTTAAACCAAGCTGAAAGTCGTGGGTTATTGTCTGGGCCGATTTTGTGACCCATCAGGCGTTATAATCGGCGCCATTCCCTGTTCTGGCCTTGCGAGCATCCATGATCAACATCCGCAAAACCCTGGTGATTCGCCTGTTCTGGACCTGGCTGGGGCTGTCGAGCCTCACCGCCGGGCTGGTCTATTACTTCGAGACCGAGCGGGTGGATGAGAAGGTGCTGGCCCTGGCGGTGGCGGCGGAACAGCAGCTCTCGGTGGAGCAGTTGCGCGGTTACAACCAGGGTGAGGTATCGGCGGCGCAGATCAAGGCTATCGCCGAAGAGTTGGGGCGCGGGCGCTTTGCTGTGGTGGAGATTTACGATCGCCACAAGCAGAAGATCGTCGAGCTGGTGGGGCAGGGACGTGAGGAACTGGAGCATGCCCTGTCCGCCCAGGCCCATGCCTTCCCCTTGGGTGAGGAAATCCGCTACGAGAAATACTGGGTGCTGGATGAGTTCGTCCTCATGGTGCTCCTGCCTCTGCGGGATCAGGCTGGCCAGCTGCAGGGCTATTTCGAGGGGGTGTTTGTTGCCGATGCCGAGACCGTGGCGCAAATCCAGCAGGATGTGCTCTCCTCGGTGCTCATTGCCATGGGGGTGATCCTGGTCACCACCCTGGTGCTCTATCCGGTGATCCTGTCACTCAATCGCGAGCTGATCGAGAACTCGCGCAAGATTCTGCGCGCCAACCTGGAGCTGCTGGAGGTGTTGGGCAGCGCCATCGCCAAGCGGGATTCGGATACCAA
This sequence comes from Gammaproteobacteria bacterium, assembly GCA_015231665.1. Lineage (GTDB taxonomy): Bacteria > Pseudomonadota > Gammaproteobacteria > Chromatiales > Chromatiaceae > Magnetovirga. Next base: position 31,844 of record JADGBD010000001.1, on the reverse strand, counting down.
CATCCACAACTACCGGGTCACCCTCTACGCCATCGCCCTGGGCGAGGCGGTGGCCATGTCCGGCGAGGAACTGCGCCGGCTGATCGTCGGCGCCTTTCTCCACGATGTGGGCAAGATCGGCATCAGCGACAACATCCTGCTCAAGCCCGGCCGACTCAGCGAGGACGAATTTCGTGTCATGCAGCAGCATGTCAACCTGGGCATAGACATCATCAATCGCTCTTCCTGGCTCGCAGCGGCCGAGGACGTGGTGCTCTGCCATCATGAGAAATTCAACGGCAGCGGTTATCCCCGCGGCCTCAAGGGCGAGGAGATTCCGCGCACGGCACGGGTGTTCGCCATTGTCGATGTGTTCGACGCCCTGACCTCACGCCGACCCTACAAGGAGCCTTTTCCCTTCGAGCGGGCGATGCAGATCATTCAGGAGGATGCCGGCAGCCACTTCGACCCCGAACTGGTGGCGCGGTTTTCTGCCTTCGCCCGCGAGATTCACCGGATTCTCTCCGAGGCCGACGAGGAGGCGATCATGGCCATGCTCAGCGACAAGTCGCAGCACTATTTCCGCTTCTGAGGCG
>JADGBD010000001.1:16437-31169 GCA_015231665.1 Gammaproteobacteria bacterium | reverse complement strand
TCGCGCTGGCGGCATTGGCCGATGATGTCCAGCTCGGGCACATAGTCCTGGGTTTCCACATCAAACAGGCCGAGCAGGCTGTGAAACAGGTTGTCGTGGCTGATGGCCTGGTTGGCTTCGGCCTTGAGGCAGTGCTGATCCAGACGCAGATCGGCAGACAGCCCGTTAGAGAGCCAGAGGATCAGCGGCACCTGGGTCTGTTCGCTCGGTGCAATCAGGTTGGGCATGCCGTGCAGATAGATGTTGTTCTCCCCCAGGGATTCACCGTGGTCTGAGACATAGAGCAGGCCGGTCTCCTGCCCGTCAAGCTGTTTGAGCTCGGCGATCAGCCGGGCCAGCACATGATCGGTGTAGAGGATGGCGTTGTCATAGGTGTTGACCAGCGCCTCATGGCTGCAATCGGCCAGCTGTCTTGTGTCGCAGGTGGGGGTGAAGCGGCGGAATTGCTCGGGATAACGCTGATAGTAGGCCGGGCCGTGATTGCCGAGCATGTGCAGGACGATCAGGGTGTCGGCCTGGGCGCTGCGAATGCGCTCGCTCAGGCCCTGCAGCAGAATCTCGTCATAACAGCGCTGGCCATCGCACAGCTTGGGGTCCTGGTTGTGGGACAGATCCTCCACCGGCAGGTCAGTGCAAACCCCCTTACAGCCGGCCTGATTGTCGCGCCAGAGCACGGATACCCCAACCCGATCGAGAATGTGCAGCAGGGACTGGCTGTTACGAATGCGCTCTTCATCGTAATCCCGCCGACCGTAGAGGGAAAACATGCAGGGTACTGAGGTGGCCGTATCCGTACCGCAACTGCGTACCTGAGGGAAATTCAGCACATCCAGTGCCGCCAGCTGTGGGGTGGTCTGGCGGGTATAACCGCTCAAGCCCCAGTTGGCGCTGCGCACCGTCTCACCCACCACCAGCACAAACACCCGCGGCCGGTGCGGCTTGGCCGCCGCATGGGCATCTGCGGCTATGATTTTGCGAGGTTGCGCGGCCCCTGCCAGGGCATCGGACTGCATCAGCCCAAAACGGGCAGTGGAGATGAGGTAGTTGGCCGGGGTAATCAGGTAGTGCAGTTTTTTGTTGTTGCGCATCGTCGGTGCCAACTGGTCCAGCACCGGCCAGGCCCCAACGACCATCATCAGGCAGGCTGCCAACAGGCTACCGGCGCGCCAGATCAGCGCCTGGCGCAGGCTGCGCTGGGCCAGCCGAATCGGCCAGAGCAGCAGCGCCGGCAGCAGGCCAAGCCCGATCAGATAGGGCAGCAGGGCGAGGTTGAGCAGTTCGCCGGCCTCGCGCAGGTCGGTCTCGAAGATATTGCGGATCATCGCCCGATCGAGGAAGACACCGTAGCTGCTCATGTAATAGACCGCCGCTGCAGTGACAAACAGCAGCAGGATCAGCAAGGGCTTGGCGATCCAGCGGTTGATGATCAACAACAGGATCAGCCAGTTCAGGCCGGTGACCAGCACACCGGTGCCCAGAAGCAGCCCGAAGGCCTGACCCGGCGGCGGCTGGACCTTTTCCAGCAGGGTGGACCAGAACACGCTGTTGGTCGCCAGGGTGAAAAACAGGCTGGCCAGCAGGGCGAGGAGTTCAGGTTGTAGGGTAAGGCGAAAGCCCGGCCAGAAGCGCCGAGCGGTGGGGGTGCTTGGGTTGGTTTGCATCTACTACCTTAAAGTCTGTGACCCGCATGGCGACCAGAGTCTGCTGGGCCGTTGGATGATTTGACGGGGCGCAGTCTGCGGCAAAAAACACCAAAGTGCAAAAAGGTCCGCAGGGCTTGCTATGGCGGCGGCGAGACAGAGGTGACTGTGGCTCTGTGTCCTGCTTTATGACACTGTCGCTCAGGTCTTGCCCGCTCGCCGGGCCTTGATCACATAGGCAGCGTAGTCCTTGTCCATCTCGATGATGTGGTTGATCAGCCAGGACTTGATTCGGTTCATGAAGCCTATGACCTCACGGACGAAGCCCTCGTGGTCCTCGGCGCTGGCCATGTCGTGGCGGATGCTTTTCATCTCTTGGCGCAGGCGTTGGTGGGCCTGGAAGTGTTCCTCAAATCGCGGGTAGCCGATTTTGCGCATCAGGGCCTCTTCGTTGCAGAAGTGGTTGTTGATTTCCTCTTCCACTTCGTCGAGGAAGGCGAACAGGGCCAATTTCTTCGGGTAGCGTTTGACCAGAACCTCCAAGCCATTGAGCAGGCACACCAGATGCTTGTGCTCGTCGTCGGTGGCGACATCGCCTACGGTCAGTTTTTCACGCCACTGGATTGGCATGTCCATGCTCCTGGTTACTGCAGAGACGGCTATTCTCTACCGATTGGCGCTGAAATGCGAGTCTGTTCTACCCCCCCCCCGCTGCTTAGTCATTCTGCTTGTATAGAGCCCACTGGATACCTTTCCTGGCGGATTTTGCAATCCCAGTGCCGTCAGTCCTCCCAGCGGCCGAAGCCGGGAATGCTGACCTCGTGCTCATCGAATGAACCCTGGTCAGCACGGCCGTGGCAGGTCTGGCACTGGCTGAAGCTTTTCACATCCGGGTTGTCCTTGACCATCTCCGGGCTGACCTCGTGGTGTTTGCCGATGAAATACTGGGTTTCAGTGATGCGCATCATCGTCGGTCGTCCCTGGGTGGCGCGGGCCATGCGTTCGGCGTATTCGGCGCTGGATTTTTCCGATGAATGACGCAGCAGATAGGCCTGTAGTTGCAGGACGCTGGCTTCGTCCAACTCGGCGTTGTCGCCGAAGTGATCGCTCAGACCACCCATCACCCGTTGCCAGGCACTGCCCGGCATCAGTCCGGGCGGGTAGGCCAGGTGGCAGCTGCCGCATTCTTCCTGGTAGCGGGCATAGTCGCTGTCCTTGAGGTAGGCGCTTTGGCGGCTGTGTTTGTCTCCCTCGCCGAACCAGCGTTGGATGATGCCGCCTTCGCGCGCCGAGTCGTCATCGGCACTGAGCTGGCTGGCCAGGGGCAGGCTGAGGCCAAGGGCCAGCAAGCTGGCGGCGCCGATCATCAGTGTTTTGTTCATGTTCATTTTGATTGTTCTCCAGGTGGTTGGTCCAGATTAGCGGCTGTTGATGAAACTGATCAGATCGCCCTTTTCCTGAGGGCTGCATTCCCGGCCGAAGGTCCATTTGCAGTTGCGCTTGAGCCACTTCTCCACCTTGGCCGGGTCGGTCAGGCGCTCGGCCTGCACCGAGGGTGCCAGGGGTTCGATGGGCTTGCCGGTGGTGGCTTGCTTGCCCGGCTGGCGCAGGTCTTCGCCGTGGCAACTGCCGCATTGGCGCTGGTTTGCACCCGCTGTGGTCCACAAGCGCCCACCGGCATCGGCGCTGAATGGCCCGGCGGCACCCTGTTGTTGATAGCCCTGCAGCAGGGGCTGGATATCGGCAGCCTGGCAGGCAGGGGTCAGCAGGCTGGCGCAGAGACCGCCACAGATGGCCAGAGTGAGTGGTGTTTTAGTCATGCAATTGCTCCTTTTTCAGGTCGGCTTTCAGGCCGGTGAACATGGATTTGATCAGGTTTTCCCGGTGCGCCAGACTGCTGAACAGCACCCCGGTCAGATGCAGGCCGATGAGGACCAGGCTCAGCTGAGCAAGAAACTCATGGGTCTCTTCCAACAGATCGGCGGCGAGGGCGCCGCTGAACCAGCCGGCCATGGGTCCGGCGAAGTCGGTGCTGCCGTAGAGGGCCATGCCGCTGAGGGCGGTCAGCCCCAGGGTCAGCATCAGGGCGATGACCATGGCGCCGCCGGCGGGGTTGTGGCCGAGGTGGCGCGGGCCCTTGCCCTGCAGGGTCTGACGCAGATAGCCAAGCACCGCCGAGGGTGGGCGGACGAAGTCGCCAAAGCGGGCATGACGACTGCCGACAAAGCCCCAGAGCAGACGAAACAGCAGCAGGCTAGCGATGAAATAGCCGATCAGGCTGTGCAGATGATCCAGGTCGTTCTCGCCGCTGAGGTAGGCCAGCACAAAGCTGCCGGCCAGACCCCAGTGGAACAGGCGGACCGGCAGGTCCCAGACGCGGATTTGGGTGTGGGTTTTTTCGGTCATGGCATTCTCCAGGTGTAGGTGAGCCTGGAACTGACTTTAGGGGGTCAAGCTGAAATCAAGCTGAATAGGCAAAAACAGGACGAACCTTGGTGATTGCAAGGCCAAGGTTTGGGCAAAAGCTGCTATACTCTTTCGCCTTTTATTCCACCAAGATCCCAGATGTCACTGAACTCCATCGAAGAAATCATTGAAGAGCTGCGCCAGGGCCGGATGGTCGTCATCATGGACGACGAGGACCGCGAGAACGAGGGCGATCTGCTCATGGCTGCGGACTTCTGCACCCCGGCGGCGATCAATTTCATGGCCACCCATGGCCGCGGTCTGATCTGCCTGACCCCGGAGAAGGAGCGCTGCCGCCAGCTGCGCCTACCGCTGATGGTGGAAAGCGACGAGGCCCTGGCTTCGACCAACTTCACCGTCTCCATCGAGGCCGCCGAGGGCGTCACCACCGGTATCTCTGCCGCCGACCGTGCCACCACGGTGATGGCGGCGGTCAAGGCAGATGCCCGCCCGGAAGACTTGATCCAGCCGGGACATATCTTCCCCCTCATGGCCCAGCCCGGCGGCGTGCTGGTGCGCGCCGGCCACACCGAGGCCGGTTGTGATCTGGCACGCTTGGCGGGAGCCACGCCAGCGGCGGTGATCGTCGAAATCCTCAACGAAGACGGCACCATGGCCCGGCGGCCGGACCTGGAGATCTTCGCCCAGAAACACGGCCTGAAGATTGGCACCATTGCCGATCTGATCCAGTACCGGGTGCAGAACGAGCAGACCATCGAGCGCCTCAACGAATGCAAGCTGCCCACCCGCCATGGCGAATTCCGCCTGGTGGCCTATCAGGACATCATCGACAACGAACTCCACCTGGCCCTGGTGATGGGCCAGCCGACCCCGGACAAGCCGGTGCTGGTGCGGGTGCACATGCAAAACAGCATCTGCGACCTGTTCGCCACCGAGCGCGTCGACTGCGCCTGGCCGCTGGAGAAGGCCATGGCCCAGGTAGGTCGTGCTGGCGAGGGGGTGATCGTGGTGCTGCGCAACCACGACTCGGCCCGCGAGATCGTCCAGCGCATCAGCGACTACCATCTGCACGACACCGAAAGCCAGCCGCCGCAGCGGGTCCAGGAAGAAGGCAAGGTGCTGCGCACCTACGGCGTCGGCGCGCAGATCCTGGCGGACCTGGGAGTACGCCACATGCGCGTGATCAGCGCACCGAAAAGCCTGCACGGCCTGTCGGGCTTCGACATGGAAGTGGTCGACTACGTCGAACCCGAGGGTTGAATTAGTCAGGACGCAGAGAGCGCAAAGGAAACGCAGAGGACGCAAAGGTTGAAATAGTTGTAAATCTGTAGCCCGGATGAAGCGTAGCGGAATCCGGGGCCGTTGCTAGGACACTAAACTACTAACACGCTATCTTCTTGAATTCCAGCTATTTGCCGCCCGATCTGTGTGCCATGGGCGTTCATTTGCGGACTTTAAAATTCTTTGAGGAACCTATCATGAGTCATATTCAAGTGATCGAAGGCGACCTGCAGGTCAGCGATGCCAAGGTCTGCCTGCTGATTGCCCGCTTCAACAGCTTCATCGTCGATAGCCTGGTGGCCGGTGCGGTGGATACCCTGCTGCGCCACGGCGCCAAGCGCGAGGACCTGACCAAGGTCTATGTTCCCGGTGCCTTCGAGATGCCCCTGGCGCTGGAGCGGCTCGCCGCTTCCGGCAAGTACGACGCCATAGTCGCCCTGGGTGCGGTGATCCGTGGCGGCACGCCGCATTTTGACTATGTCGCCGGCGAGTGCGTCAAGGGCCTGGCCCAGGTGATGCTGCAGCACAAGCTGCCCATCGCTTTTGGCGTGCTCACGGTGGACAGCATCGAGCAGGCCATAGAGCGCGCCGGCACCAAGGCCGGCAACAAGGGTGGCGAGGCGGCCATGGCCGTGATCGAGATGGTCAACCTGCTGCGCCAGCTGGATCAATAGCCTTGAGTGCCAAGCGCCACAAGGCCCGGGTGCTGGCCATGCAGGCCATCTACCAGTGGCAGCTGAACGATCAGGCGGCCCATGAGGTCTGCGCCCAGTTCCTCGCCCGGGAGGAGCGCAAGACCTTCACCGTCAGCTTTTTCACCGAACTGGTGCAGGGCGTGGTGGACCAGCGCGAGCTACTGGATGAACGCCTGCAGCCCCTGCTCGGCCGCAGCCTGGAGGGCTTGGACCCGGTGGAAAAGGCGATCATCCGCCTCGGCGCCTATGAACTCGGCAGCCACTTGGAAGTACCCTACCGGGTAGTGATCAACGAATGGGTGGAAATCAGCAAGGAATTCGGCGCCGAGCAGGGCCACCGCTTCGTCAACGGCGTACTCGACAAGTTGGCCAAGGCCAACCGCGAGGTTGAAATCACCGCCGGGAGCTAGCTGAAACTGAAACAGGACGCAGAGGTCGCCGAGAAGCGCAGAGCACGCTGAGTCTTTAGTGTGTTTAGCTTCCAAACTCTGCGCTCTCCGCGCTTCTTGGCGTTCTCTGCGTCCTAAACCCCGAGTCCCCAATGTTCGATTCCGAATTCGACCTCATCGCCCGCTACTTCTCCCACCTGGGGGCAAGCCGCAGCGATGTGCTGTTGGGGGTTGGAGATGACTGCGCCCTGCTGCGGCCGCCGCCGGGGATGGATTTGGCCCTGAGCACCGATACCCTGGTGGCCGGCTGCCATTTCTTTGCCGATGTGGACCCCGAGGCTCTGGGACACAAGTGCCTGGCGGTGAATCTGAGCGATCTGGCGGCGATGGGTGCTACCCCGGCCTGGGCTAGCCTGGCGCTGAGTTTGCCGGCGGTGGATCATGCCTGGTTGCAGGGCTTTGCTGCGGGTTTCGGCAGGCTGGCGGAGCAGGCCGGCATCGCCCTGGTGGGCGGGGATACCACCCGCGGGCCGTTGAGCATCAGCATTCAGGTACAGGGGCTGCTGCCGGCCGGTCAGGGATTGCGTCGCAGTGGTGCCCAAGCAGAAGATCTGATCTGCGTTTCCGGTCGCCTCGGCGACGCGGCTCTGGCCCTGCATCAACTGCAGCAGGGGCTTGAGCCCGAACCTGCGCTGCGTGCCCGGCTGGAGCGACCGAGCCCGCGCCTGCAGCTGGGCCAGCGCCTGCTGGGCCTGGCCCATGCCTGCATCGACATCTCCGATGGCCTGCTCGCCGATCTCGGCCACATTTGCCGTGCCAGCGGCCTGGCCGCGGAGCTGCAGCTAGAGGCCTTGCCCTGTGCACCCGAGCTGCTGGCCAGCGGGGATTGGAGCTTGCCCCTGAGCGGCGGCGATGATTACGAGCTCTGCTTTACCTTGCCGGCGGAACAGGCCGCCCAGCTGCCGCAGCTGGCTGCCGAGCTGGGCTTGCCCCTGAGCCCGATTGGCCGCATCCTGGCGGGCGAGGGGGTGGCCTGCCGACTGGCCGATGGCCGCCTGTATCAGCCAAAGCAAAGGGGATTTGACCATTTCCATGACTAATGCCAGAGAGGACGCGGAGACCGCGGAGAAGCGCAGAGCACGCAGAGGGTTGATTTTTCTTTACGCATGAGCGACGTTGCGATGCTGCCTCCTGCGTTTTGAGATTTTGCTCAGGATGTTGCTGGCAAGAAACCAATTGATTGTAACCAAATGAAAATAAAACACTTAATCTGCGCCAACCGGCATAATCTGCGGTTCATCGGCTAATGGATCAACCTAATCCTGGTCAGTCCGGCGCCGCGCCTCGGCCCGATCTGGGCAACCCCCTGCATCTGCTCGCCTTTGGCTTCGGCAGCGGCCTGGCGCCCAAGGCACCGGGCACCTTCGGCACCCTGGCGGCGATTCCGCTGCTGTTGCTGCTGAGCCTGCTGCCCCTGAGCGGCTATCTGCTGGCGCTGGCGCTGAGCTTTGCCCTGGGCATCTGGTTCTGCGAGCGCACTTCCCGGGACCTGGGGGTGCACGACCACGGCGGCATTGTCTGGGATGAGTTCGTCGGCCTCTTCGTTACCTTCATCGCCGTGCCGATCAGCTGGCAGAGCCTGCTGCTGGGATTTGTCCTGTTTCGCCTGTTCGATATCCTCAAGCCCTGGCCCATCGGTTGGCTCGACCGGCAGGTGCAGGGCGGGCTGGGGATCATGCTGGATGATCTGCTCGCTGGGGTCTATGCTTGGCTTATTCTCCTGCTGCTGGGGTTTGTCCACCTATGAATAAGCTAATTTTGCTTTTGACCCTTGGCCTGGCCTCTTCGGCAGTGCTGGCCGAACCACAGATTCGCGTGCTGGCCTTGTTCAGCGACAAGGCGATGCTGGAAATCGACGGCCAGCAGCGCTTGCTGCGCAAGGGCCAGACCAGCCCGGAAGGGGTCGAGTTGATCTCCGCCAACAGCCGTCAGGCCGAGGTTAGGGTGGCCGGCCAGCAGCTGAGCCTGAGCCCGCAGGCGCGCATCAGTGGCAACTATGCCCAGGCGGCGCGGCCGGAGCATCGCATCGTCCGCGACAGCAGCGGCCACTTCCGCACCGCTGGCCGGATCAACGGCCAGCAGATCAGCTTTCTGGTGGATACAGGTGCCACTGGGGTGTCGATCAACGCCGATGAGGCCAAACGCCTGGGGCTGGATTATCTGCGCCAGGGCAAGCCGATGCTGGCGCAGACCGCCTCAGGGGTGGTCAAGAGCTATGGCTTGACCCTGGATCGGGTGGCGGTGGGCAGCATCGAGCTGCGCAACGTCGCCGGGGTGGTGGTGGAGGGCTCCAGCCCACCCCAGGCCCTGCTGGGGATGAGCTTTTTGAGCAGCCTGGAGGTCAGCCATCAGGACAACCTGATGCTGCTGCGCAAGCGCTAGCTTGTCGCCGCAGTTTTTGCTCAATCCAGGCGCTTGTCGCGCTCGATCAGGGCGTAGGCGGAGTGGTTGTGGATGGATTCAAAGTTTTCTGATTCCACAACATATTTGATGATGCGCTCATCGGCGTTGAGGCGGCCGGCCACATCGCGGACCATGTCTTCGACGAACTTGGGGTTGTCGTAGGCGCGCTCGGTGACGTACTTCTCGTCGGGCCGCTTGAGCAGACCGTAAAGCTCGCAGGAGGCTTCCTGCTCCACCAGCTCGATCAATTCCTCGATCCAGATGAAGTCGTTGGCCTCCACCGTCAGGGTGACATGGGAGCGCTGGTTGTGGGCGCCGCGGTCGGAGATGGACTTGGAGCAAGGACAGAGGCTGGTGACCGGGATCACTACCTTGATCGACATGCAGGGCTCGCCGTTGCGGAACTCGCCGATCAGGGTCACCTGGTAGTCGAGCAGGCTTTCCACCCCGGAAATGGGTGCCTTCTTGTTGATGAAGTAGGGGAAGCTCATCTCGATGTGCCCGGCCTCGGACTCCAGCCGTTCAGTCATCTCGCCGAGCATCTCCTTGAAGGATTCAACCCCAATTTCGCGTTCGTGATTGTTGAGAATCTCAACAAAACGCGACATGTGGGTGCCCTTGAAGTTGTGCGGCAAAAACACGTACATGTTGAACAGGGCGATGGTGTGCTGTTCGCCCTGGCTGCGGTCCTTGACCCGGATGGGGTGGCGGATGTCCTTGATCCCCACCTTGTTGATGGCGATCTCGCGGGTGTCCTTGCGACTTTGGACGTCGTCGATGCTGCAGCAGGTTTCGGCAATAGTCATGCGAATCTCTAGTTTCGGCCAGATACCGATTTTACTCTGGGGCAATCCCGCTAAACCGCGAAATCAACCGGGTAAAGAGGGCTTGCTGGTCAGCCGGGGCAGGGCGCCGGCCTTGCTCCCGGGATGGGCGGTGAATTCTGGCGCTGATTGGAAGAAGCTGATTGGAAAAACAAGGCTGGGATTATCCCGGCTGGGCCGCCGCCTGACAAGTCTGATGCTTGGAGCGGCCAGCTATCAGCCGCCAGCGGTCAGCTTTTAGATGATGGGGTCCGCAAATGAACGCGAATGGACACAAATGGTTTTTTGGCTTGGCGTTGCCAGCATTCGCGTTCATTTGCGGACTTTTAATCAATCACCCCAAAGCTGACGGCTGAAGGCTGGCAGCTAACTGTTGCGTTTCAAGATATAGCCAGCCAGGGCGCGGAGGCCGTCTGCGCGGTCGTCGAAGCCAGCAAGGCTCTGCAGAGCCTCGTCGATGAGTTCCTGGGCCTTGCCCCGGGCACCGTCGAGGCCGAGCAGGGCGGGGTAGGTGGCCTTGTTGCTGGAGAGGTCCTTGCCCTGGGTCTTGCCGAGAATCTCGGTATCGCCTTCCACATCAAGGATGTCATCGCGAATCTGAAAGGCAAGGCCGACGCATTTGGCGTAATGGTCCAGCTGCCTGCGCTGCTCGGCATCGCTGCCGCAGGCCAGGCAGGCCATGTTGACCGAGGCGCGGATCAGGGCGCCGGTCTTGTGGATGTGGATAATCTCCAGCTGGGGCAGGTCCAGCGCCTGGTTCTCCGCCGCCATGTCCAGGGCCTGACCGCCGGCCATGCCGCGGGAGCCGGCGGCCAGGGCGAGCAGTTCGATCATCTCCAGGCGCAGTGCCGGATCAATTTCGCCGTTGTGCTGGGCGAGAATCTGAAACGCCTGGGTCTGCAGGGCATCGCCGGCGAGGATCGCGGTGGCCTCATCGAAGGCCTTGTGGCAGGTGGGCCGACCGCGGCGCAGGTCGTCGTTGTCCATCGCCGGCAGGTCGTCGTGCACCAGGGAAAAGGCGTGGATCATCTCCACCGCAGCGGCAACGCCGTCCAGTCGCTCCGCAGGGCAGCCGAGGGCGCGGGCGGTAGCATAGACCAGCAACGGGCGCACCCGCTTGCCCGGTGCCAGGGCGGCGTAGCGCATGGCTTGATGGAGGTTGCTGGGGAGGTGATCGGCTGCCGGCAGCAGGCGTTCCAGGCTGGCTTCGACGCGCTGGCGGCAGTCGCGACCGAACAGGGAGAAGGCTTCAGGCGTCATGTTTGAAGGCTTCCAGCTGGCCGCTTTCCTGGCTCAGCAGGGAGACCCGCTGCTCGGCCAGTTTGAGGGTGTCGCGGCAGTGGCGGGTCAGCTCGACTCCGCGCTCAAAGGCCTTGAGCGCGTCTTCCAGGCTCATTTCTCCCTGTTCCATGCTGACTACCAGCTGTTCCAGCTCTTTCAGCGAGGTTTCAAAATCGGCAGCGGTGGTTTTCTGTTTGACCAAGGGGCGTCTCCAGGCAAGGGCAGGCAAGGGATTGGGCACCCTAACTCAGGGGCGATTTGCGGTCAACGGCCAGAGCGGGCTGCCTCAGGGCGGTCATTTGTGTAAACTCCGCGAATCTTTTTTAGCTGTGATTGATTGAGATGGCGAAACCCCTGCTGCTGTTGCTTTTGTTCTCAAGCCTCTGCGCGCCCTTGCTGGCGTTTGAGGACCCCTACGACAAGTACCGCTACAACCGCGAGGAGGAGTTCGACTACGACGAAAGCCTGCGCAAGCCCTGGCAAGAGGACAATGCGGTGATTCCGCCGCTGCCGGACCCGGGGCAGATGCTGGAGGTGCCCATCGACGGCCTTGGCGATGAATTCAGCGTCTTTATCGATCCCGAGACCCTGCATGTGGGCAAGGATCAGGTGGTGCGCTACTGGCTGTTGCTGCGCAGCAAGCTGGGGGCGGTGAATACCCACTACGAAGGGATTAAGTGCACCGGTGCCGAGTACAAGGACTATGCCTTTGGCAGCAGTCGCGCGGCCTCCGGCTACCGCCAGGTCAAGGAGCCCCAGTGGGCCTCGGTGAAGCCGGTGCGCGGGCTCGGCTTTCGCCACGAACTGCATCAGCTGTTCTGCGATTATGGTTTGCCGCGCAAGGTCCCTGACATCCTCATCCGCATCCGCGACGCCGCCAGTGGCCCTGGCTCGGGTCGTGACAGCAGCGGCCCCAGCGCTTTTTACTAAGCTGCCTTTTATCTAAGAGCTGACAGCCATGAGCAAGGAATACGACGCCTCAGCCATTGAGGTCCTAAGCGGTCTGGACCCGGTACGCAAGCGCCCGGGGATGTACACCGACACCACCCGACCCAATCACCTCGCCCAGGAGGTGATAGACAACAGCGTGGACGAGGCGATTGCCGGCCATGCCCGCCAGATCGAGGTCAAGCTGTTCAAGGACGGTTCGCTGATGGTCAGCGATGACGGCCGCGGCATGCCGGTGGATATCCACCCGGAGCAGGGCGTACCTGGGGTCGAGCTGATCCTCACCCGACTCCACGCCGGCGGCAAGTTCTCCAACGACAGCTACAGGTTCTCCGGCGGTCTGCACGGGGTCGGGGTGTCGGTGGTCAATGCCCTGTCCAGGCATCTGGAGGTCTGGGTCAAGCGCGGCGGTGCCGAGTACAACATGGCCTTTGCCGATGGCGACAAGGTCTCCGAGCTGGAGGAGGTGGGTAAGGTCGGTCGGGCGAACACCGGCACCACCCTGAGGTTCTGGCCCAATCCGGTGTACTTCGATTCCCCCAAGTTCTCCGTGCGTCAGCTGTTGCATGTGCTGCGGGCCAAGGCGGTGCTCTGTCCCGGCCTGCAGGTGCGCTTTTACGACGAAAACACCGACGAGACCTTCGAGTGGTGCTATCAGCAGGGTCTCAAGGACTATCTGCTGGATGCCCTCAAGGGCCTGGAAACGGTGCCGGTCGATCCCTTTATCGGCGCCGTCGAAAGCGAGCGCGAGGCCGCCGATTGGGCCCTGGTCTGGCTGCCGGAGGGCGGCGAGGCGGTCACCGAGAGCTACGTCAACCTGATCCCCACGGTGCAGGGCGGTACCCATGTCAACGGCCTGCGCACTGGTGTCACCGAGGCGGTGCGCGAGTTCTGCGAGTTCCGCAACCTGCTGCCGCGGGGGGTCAAGCTGGCGCCGGAGGATGTCTGGAGCAACGTCAGCTACATCCTCTCGGTGAAGCTGCTCGACCCCCAGTTCGCCGGCCAGACCAAGGAGCGCCTGTCCTCCCGCGAGTGTGCCACCTTCGTCTCCGGGGTGGTCAAGGACAGCTTCAGCCTCTGGCTCAACCAGCACACCGAGGTGGGCGAGCAGATCGCCGAGCTGGCCATAGGTGCCGCCCAGAGTCGCCTGCGCGCCGGGCGCAAGGTAGCACGCAAGAAGGTCACCCAGGGGCCCAAGCTGCCGGGCAAGCTGGCCGACTGCAGCTCTGACGAGCCCGAGCGCAGCGAGCTGTTTCTGGTGGAAGGTGACTCCGCCGGCGGCTCCGCCAAGCAGGCGCGGGATCGCATATTCCAGGCGGTGATGCCCCTGCGCGGCAAGATCCTCAACACCTGGGAGGTGGACCCGGCGGAGGTGCTGGCCTCCCAGGAGGTGCACGACATCTCCGTGGCCATAGGCGTGGACCCCGGCAGCGAGGACCTCAGCGGCCTGCGCTACGCCAAGGTCTGCATCCTCGCTGATGCCGACTCCGACGGCGCCCACATCGCCACCCTGCTGTGCGCCCTGTTCCTGCGCCATTTTCCCGCTCTGGTGCGGGAGGGCCATGTGTTCGTCGCCATGCCGCCGCTGTTTCGCATCGATGTCGGCAAGCAGGTGTTCTACGCCCTCGACGAATCGGAAAAGCAGGGTCTGCTGGATCGCATCGAGGCGGAAAAGATCAAGGGCAAGGTGGGCATACAGCGCTTCAAGGGCCTGGGCGAGATGAACCCGATCCAGCTGCGCGAAACCACCATGCACCCCGACACCCGCCGGCTGGTGCAGCTGACCATCACCGACGGCGACGACACCCATCAGTTGATGGACATGCTGCTGGCGAAAAAACGTGCCGCCGACCGCAAGAGCTGGCTGCAGGAGAAGGGGAACCTGGCGGAAGTTTGAAAGGGTTAAGAGGTAGGGGTTAAGCGTTAGGGGTTAGGTTTTAAGAGTGCGGGCCTGGCTGGGAGCGCGGGCGACTTGCCCGCGCTCCCAGGTTGGCTCCATTTGCTTTTCGATCAGTCCTGCTTTGGATCTTCGGTGCTGTCTACTTCTGTCTTGGCCGCGTCCGCCTTGGCTTTGGCCTCGGCTTCTGCTTTTTCCGCTTTCTTTTCTGCCGGGGTCAGCTTGATCGGGCCACTGGGGACCCACTCTGCCTCGGGCACGTTGCGGCGGATCGGGCCTGGGCTGAGCTTGGCCGGTTTTTCGGTGGCAGCTTCTGTGCCGCCAACTTCGGCACTGGTGGCCTCGGCGCTGGCAGACAGGGGCTGATCTTCCGCCAGTTTAGCCTTTGCTGGTTCAAGCTTGGCTGGATCAGAGGCCGGCTCGCTGGCCTGTTCCTCTGGCTTGGCGCTGGGCTCCGGCTGGGCGTCAGCGTCACTGGCTTCGGTATCCTCATCATCGGCCTTGGCGGCTTTCTTCGCCGGCGCCCGCTTGCGTGGCCGTGCTGGCTTTTTCTCTGCCGCTTCGGGCGCTTCAGTGGCGATTTCGCTTTCGACTTCTGCTTCCGCCTCGTCGTCGGCCTTGAGCTCAGCCTTGGATTCAGTTTCAGCGACCTCTGCCTCGGCTTGCGGAGTCAGCTCCGTTGCTGGCTGTTCGGCTGAATCTGATTCTGGCTCTGCCGCAGGCTCAGCTTCTGCCGGCGCTGGCATGGCTTCAGCCTGTGCCACTGGGCTGGGGGTGAGCTCAGGCTGTTCCCCTGGGGTTTCAGCAACATCAGCATGGGTCTCAGCAACGCTGGCGTCATCGTCCCCGTCATCGAACTGGCTATCGTCCTGTTCAGCTCCCTGCAG
>JADGBD010000001.1:0-16337 GCA_015231665.1 Gammaproteobacteria bacterium | reverse complement strand
TGGCGTCATCGTCCCCGTCATCGAACTGGCTATCGTCCTGTTCAGCTCCCTGCAGTTCGGTCTGGCCCTCGCTGCGGCTGCCGCGACGGCGACGGCCACCGCGACGACCGCGGCGGCTCTTGCGCTGGGGTTCGACCTGCTGCTCCTCACCGGCTTCTGTGGTGGCACCCGGCGCTGGCACTGCGGCTGAATTCGGCTCAGCCTCGGCCTGGCGCTTTTCCGCAACCGGCTTGGGCTCGTCGTTGCGATTACGGCTGCTGATGGTGCGCTTGGCCGGCAGTTTCTGGTTGTCGTTGGTTTCGCGTTCGGCATCGCGCTCCCGATCCCGGTCCCGATCTGGCCGTTCTCCCCGTTCCCGATCCGGCGCCTTGTCCCGGTTTTTGTCGCGGTCGCTGTCTCTGCTGCTATCTTTGCTGTCGCGGGCAGCCTCTTTGTTGCCGTCACGATTTCTGTCCCTGTCTTGCGGCCGGGCGGCGCGCGGTCCGCGACGCGGCCTGCTGTTGCGGCGGTTGTCATCGTTGCGGCGTTGCTCGCGCTCTTCCTCCTGCTTGGCGGCTTCGGCCTGGGCCTCCTTGGCGCGGTTTTCTTCCTCGCTGATGAACATCCCCAGCAGGCGCTTGAGGAAACCGGATTTGGCCTTGGGTACAGGCGATTCGCTGGGCTGCTCGACCAATTCGGGCTCGGCGCGCACCGGTGCCGGGGTGGTGTGGCTGATGGCCTTGACCATGGGCTGTTCGAAGCGCTTGGGCTCGGTAACGCCGGTCTCGCTGGTCTCTTCGATATCCTCGACCATCTCGTAGCTGCGGCGCTCGTCTTCTTCCTGGGCGATGTCGGTGGCGCGCTGGCGATCGATCTTGAAGTGCGGCGTCTCCAGCTGGGTATTGGGCACCAGCACCACCTGCACGTCCTGGCGCTGTTCGATGGCGGCAATCGCTGCGCGCTTTTCATTGAGCAGGAAGGTAGCGACCTGCACCGGCAGCTGGGCAATGATGCGGCCGGTGTTGTCCTTCATCGCGTCTTCTTCGATCAGGCGCAGCACCGACAGGGCCAGAGAGGCCACGCTGCGGATGCTGCCGTGGCCGCTGCAGCGCGGGCAGGTGAGCTGAGTGGCCTCGCCGAGGGAGGGGCGCAGACGCTGACGCGACATCTCCAGTAGGCCGAAGCGGGAGATGCGGCCGATCTGCACCCGTGCACGGTCGTGCTTGAGGGCGTCTTTGAGGCGATTTTCCACCTCGCGCTGGTTGCGCGCCGGGGTCATGTCAATGAAGTCGATGACGAACAGGCCGCCGAGGTCGCGCAGGCGCAGCTGGCGGGCGATTTCGTCGGCCGCTTCCAGGTTGGTCTTCAGCGCGGTTGCTTCGATGTCCGCGCCCTTGGTGGCGCGGGCGGAGTTGACGTCCACCGAGGTCAGCGCCTCGGTGTGATCGATGACGATGGCGCCGCCTGAGGGCAGGCGCAGCTCACGCTGGTAGGCCGATTCGATCTGCATCTCGATCTGGTAACGGCTGAACAGGGGCACCTCGTCGGTGTAGAGGCGCAACTTGCGGCTGTAGTCCGGCATCACCTGCTGGATGAAGGCGGCGGCCTGGGAATGGTAATCCGGCTGGTCGATGATGATTTCGCCGATGTCCGCGCGCAGATGGTCACGGATCGAGCGGATGATGATGTCGCTTTCCTGGTAGATGAGGAAGGGCGCCGGCTTGCCGCTGGCGGAGCGTTCGATCGCCTCCCACAGCTGCAGCAGGTAGTTGAGGTCCCACTGCAATTCCTCGGCGTTCTTGCCGATGCCGGCGGTGCGCACGATCAGGCCCATGCCTTCGGGGATGTCGAGCAGGCTCATGGCCTCGCGCAGCTCGTTGCGATCATCGCCCTCGATGCGGCGGGAGACGCCACCGGCGCGGGGGTTGTTGGGCATCAACACGAGGTAGCGGCCGGCGAGGGAGACGAAGGTGGTCAGGGCGGCGCCCTTGTTGCCGCGCTCTTCCTTTTCGACCTGGATTATGACCTCGCTGCCTTCCTTGACCACCTCTTTGACGTTGGCGCGGCTGGGGCTGTCAACCTCGCTGCTGAAGTAGCTGCGGGCGACCTCTTTGAGGGGCAGAAAGCCGTGGCGCTCGGCGCCGTATTCGACGAAAGCGGCTTCCAGGCTGGGTTCAACCCGGGTGATGCGGCCTTTGTAGACATTGGCCTTTTTCTGTTCCCGTCCAGGGTGTTCTATATCCAGATTGAAGAGTTTTTGGCCATCGACGATGGCCACCCGCAGCTCTTCCGGCTGGGTGGCGTTGATTAGCATTCTTTTCATGGGGTTCCGTTCTCTCGGCGCGACGAACCCCATCAACCCGCGATCTCATGGCCATCGGGGCTTGATACAGGAGACTGAACAGGAAAATCAGGATCGTCGGCATGGTCTTGTTGTTTGAGCCGATATGTGCCGCGTGGGCCGCATTCGGAGGTTATCTACAGTGTCGAGCCCGGCGCGTCCGCAGGGCGATGCAGCGTTGGGCTCGTTGGATGCCGCTCACAGGCGGCGCGCCGGTTGCCCGGCCCGGGTGTGACCCCGGGAGCGCCTGAAGATTCAGGAGCTCCGTATTCGTTCGGTTTGACCTAGTGCGGTTGCAGTGGCGAGGCCAACCTTAACCATCACGGTGGCAAAATATAGCAAGTCATTGGCTTGACTGCAATCTTGCCGACGAAATCTGAGCGAAAGCCGGTTTTCGGTAGCTACTTTATTTCCCGGGGTTTTACGCCGGTACCCGCCGGCATTCATGGAAAATCCGTTTGTCGCATCGGCTGCAGAGGTTTTTGTCTAGCTTCTGATAGATGGCGCGAATGGCGGCGGACTTGGATTGAAACACGTTGCGCGCGCCGGTCTCGTCCAGACAGCCGCAGCGCTCAAGGGCCTCCCAGAGGCCTTCCTTGACGTTGATCAGATAGAGATCGCCACCCTGGGACTTGCGCTTGATCGCCTCGTCGCGCAGGGCCTCGCCACCCTGCAGATCGACGAAGTTGATGCCCTCGGCGACTATGGCCAGGTGCCGTTGCTCGGGGGATTCGACGCGCAGACGCTCGAAGTAATCCTGAACATGGTTGACCGAGCCGAAGAACAGGGAGCCATCGATGCGCAGGATCTTCAGTTGCGGGCACTCCGGCAGTTCCGGGTCGCTGGCAAAGGCGTGCTTGTGCAGGCGCGGGTCGGGGGAGCGGGTCTTGATTTGCGGCTTGGAAACCCGCTCCAGATACAGCAGCAGCGACAGCAGCACGCCGGCAAAGATGGCGAACTCCAGTTCCAGAAACAGGGCGGAGAGAAAGGTGACCAGCAGTACTGAGCTATCCCTCTTCGAGGCATGGAGTATGTGCTTGATCTCCTTGAAGTCGATCAGTCCCCAGGCGACCAGAAACAGGATGCCGGCCATGGCCGCCTTGGGCAGGTAGGCCGCCAATGGAGCGACCAGCACCACAATCAGCATCAGCAGCAGCCCGGCGAAAATCGCCGCCAGCGGGGTCTTGGCGCCGGCCTGGAAGTTCAGGCCGCTACGGTTGAAGGAACCGGTGGCGACATAGCCGGAGAAGAAGGAACCGGCGATATTCGAAAGCCCCTGAGCGATGAACTCCTGATTGCCGTTGATGCGGTAATCACCGCTGCGAGCGGCCAGGGAGCGGCCGATGGAAACCGCCTCGGTGAGGGCGAACAGGGTCACCGCCAGGGCCGAGGGGGCCAGGTTTTTGATGTTCTCCAGGGTCAGGCTGGGGGCGGAGAGGGGTGGCAGCACATCGGGCAGGGCGCCGACCGTGACTATGCCGGTCACTGCCCGCCCAAATTGTTGATCCAAAAGCCAGGCCAGCAGACTGCCGGCGACCATGGCGATGATCATGTAGGGCCATTTTGGCAGCCAGCGTTTGACCGCGATGCCGGAGGCTAGGGTAAACAGGGCCACCAGGGTGATGTAGGGGTTGATGCCGTCCAGTTGCTGGGCAAAGGCGATGAGGATGTCGTGCAGATGGCCGCCACGGGGGATCTCGACGCCAAAAAAGGCATTCAGCTGCTTGGCGGCAATGAGTATGGCCGCACCGGCGGTGAAGCCCACCACCACCGAGTGAGAGATGAAATTGACCAGGGCGCCCATGCGCGCCAGGCCGAGCAGGATCTCAAACAGGCCGACGAGAAAGGTCAGGGTCAAGGCCAGGCTGACGTAGTCCATGCTGCCGGGTTCGGCATAGACCGACAGGGCAGAGAACAGCACCACCGAGGCCGCCGTGGTCGGGCCTGATACCAGATGGCGCGATGAGCCCAACAGGGCGGCGATGATGGCCGGAATCATGCCGGCATAGAGGCCGTACTCCGGCGGCATCCCGGCGATGGTGGCAAAGGCCACACCTTGCGGCAGCACCACCACGGCGCCGGTCAGGCCAGCGACAAAGTCACCGCGCAGGATGCGCCGATCCAGGCCCGGCAGCCAGGCGAGAAAGGGGAACAGGCCAATCCAGAAGGGCGCAAAGGCGGGTTTGCTCATGATTGAACTACCTGGCTTGGCCTAAAACCAGGCTGCAATCCTGTCTGGCCGAGGCTGGCGGGATCGAGCAGCAGCAAAGAGGGCTGGGTGCAGGCCTCGTTCAGCCCGCCCCGGGCTTCCAGAAGAAGGGCATGGGCCTCGATTAGCTGGTGCGCCAAGGGGTCGGTACTGGAGGCGATAAGCAGCATCAGTCGCTGGAGGGCCTTGAGATAGTCGATCAGGGTCGGCATTGGGTTGGGCTCATGCAGCAGCAGTTTTTCCGTGGGAACCCCCTGGCATAGGTCTGCGGCGAGGCAGAGGGATTGATGCAGATCGCCAGCGGTTTCTGCCTGCTTTAGGGTCGGGCCAAGGTGGTGAATCAAGTCCAGCCCGGCGGCAAACTGCGCGCAGCAGTGCAGGGCATAGTGGAGCAGGGGCAGGGCGATGGGGTTCATGTGAAACTTGCTCCCTATCCCCATGGGTGAGGATTGGGGAGAGGGCTGGATAGAGGGGACGATCGGGACGAGCAGGGCAATCCGTCGCCCAGGCTTGATCCCGGGTTTCTGCTGAGGGCCGATCTGCTGGATCGGTGTCTGTCGCCTGTGCCGTGCCGAAGCGCTCTGGGTCTGCTGTACAAGACTGTGTGGCTGTGAACTCACAACGACTCCATAAGATGAACTGAAGCCTCCATTCAGCAATTAATAGGCCATTTTTATTTTATTGATTTCTATAGGGATTTTTAGCGCCAGTGGGCTAATGCTTGATGCGATTTGCAACAGAAACAGCGGCCCTTGAGCGCAAGACCGGCACCAGCCCTGAGATCTGGCTGGGTGGCTTGGATGATGCAAAGCGCAACAGCTGTTGCAGTCTGCGCCATGCTGGCATCTAATGCCGGGATGCAGAGCATCCACAGAAAAATCACCCTGGCCTTTGGCTCCCTGGCCCTGTTGATGGCCCTGCTGGCGGTATTCTCCTTCAGCAACATGGCCTATCTGGAAAGGCGGGTGGATCAGGGGCTGGTGGTCTCACGCCTGGAGCATGGCGTCATGGAGATGCGTTTGCAGGAAAAGAATCTGTTTCTCTACAACAACCTGGCGGCGGGGGAAGAAGCACGCCTGCAGGCAGCCGCAGTCATGGCCCTGATGGATGCGGAACAGGCGCAGCTGGTCAGTCTCAGCGATGCCGCCCTGTTGGCCCGGTTTCGCCAGATTCTGGCTGATTACCGCGACATCCTGGAGCGTTATCTGGCCGAGGACACCCCCGGCGCGGAGGATATGCCGCTGATCCGTGCCCAGGGGCATAACGCCTCTGAGCTGGCCAGCCAGCTCACCGCCAGTGAGCGCCAGACTCTGAGCAGGGCCATTGCCACCGCCCACTGGGGCATGGCGCTGTCGATTCTGATCCTGGCGCTGATGGTGGTGGCGGTGGGGCGCTGGCTGGCGCGCCGGGTGGTATCGCCCCTGCGTCAGCTGACCCAGGACCTGGCGCCCATTGCCGCCGGCCATTTTGATCATCTCAGCCTGGCCAATGCCGATGCCGAGATGCTCGCCTTTGGCGAGGCCTTCAACCGGATGTTGCAGGAACTGGAGCTGCGTCGGCGGCGGCTGGCCCAATCCGAAAAGCTTGCCGCCCTGGGGGTGCTGATCGCCGGAGTGGCTCATGAGCTGAACAATCCCATCTCCAACATCTCTACCACCGCCCAGTTGCTGCTGGAGGAACATGCCGAGGCCGGGCCGGCGCAACTGGCCGAATGGGCAGGCATGATCGATGCCGAGACAGCCCGCGCCCAGCGCATAATCGCCGCCCTCCAGGGCTACGGCAAGCAGGGTCTGGCCGAGCCTGCGCCCCTGCGTCTGGCAGAGCTGATCCACAGCTGCCAGCCCTTGCTCGATGGCCTGCTGCGCCAGCATCAAGCCCGCTTGAGCCTGGACATAGACCCTGAGCTGCAGGTCATAGGTGATGCCCCGCGTCTGCAGCAGGCGCTGATCAATCTGGTGCAGAACGCCGCCCTCAGCGGCGAGGCGGTGCAGATTGAGATCAGCGCCGGTCCCTGCGCGTCCGATCCCGCACCTCCAGCAGAGGCGGGCGTGGTGCTCGGCGAGCCGGGCGGCTGTGGCCGATCGCGGCCGCTGTGTCGCCTGCTCATCCGCGACTCGGGTCAGGGCATTGCCGCCGAAGACCTGCCTCGGGTATTCGAGCCTTTCTATAGCCGCCGCCAGCGGGGTGCAGGCATGGGTCTGGGGCTCTACATAGTGCAGGAGATCATCCAGGAACATCAGGGCTGCATCGCCCTGGCGAGCAATCCAGGGCAGGGCACCTCGGTCTGGTTGTATCTGCCCTGCGTTACCGGGGTGGCAGCGGCATGATCCCGACAGGAGCCGGTCGCATACTCATCGTCGATGATGAGGCAATCGCGGTAAAGAATCTCAGTTATGCCCTGACCAAGCAGGGCTATGGCATCACCCCCTGTCACTCGGGCGAGGCGGCAATCGCCCAGCTGGACAGGCAGGTGTTTGATCTGGTGCTCACCGACCTGCGCATGGCCGAGCTCGACGGCATGGCGGTGCTCAGCCATGCCCGCCGGACGGACCCGGACCTGCCGGTGATTGTGATCACCGCCCACGCCAGCATCCACTCGGCGGTGGATGCCATGCGCGCCGGGGCCTACAGCTATCTGGCCAAGCCCTACCGCATCGATGAGGTGCGCGAGCTGGTCGCCCGCGCCCTGGAGCTGGTGCGCCTGCGGCGCGAGAACCAGAGCCTGCGTCAGGCCCTGCAGGACGATCCGGGCCGAGGCGAGATCATCAGCCGCGATCCGGCCATGGCGCGACTGCTGGCCACCGCCCGCCAAGCGGCCTCGACCCAGGCCCACATCCTCATCGGCGGCGCCAGCGGGACCGGCAAGGAGTTGCTGGCGCGCTACATCCACCAGCACAGCCCGCGTCGATCCCAGCCCTTCGTCGCCATCAACTGCGCCGCTCTGCCGGATGAACTGCTGGCCAGTGAGCTGTTTGGCCATGAGAAGGGCGCCTTCACCGGCGCCCAGAGCCGCCGCATCGGCCTGATCGAAGCGACCCATGGCGGCAGCCTGTTTCTCGATGAGATCGGTGAGATGTCCCTGGCCATGCAGGTGAAATTGCTGCGGGTGATCCAGGAGTCCGAGGTGCAGCGGCTAGGCGCCAACCAGACCCAGACGGTGGACGTGCGCTGGATTGCCGCCACCCACCGCGACCTGCAGGCGGAGATCCAGGCCGGGCGTTTTCGCCAGGACCTGTATTTCCGCCTCCACGTGGTGGCGCTGGAGATGCCGCCCCTGGCCGCCCGGCGCGATGACATCCCCCTGCTGGCCAGCCATTTTCTGCAACGCCTGGCGCGCAAGATGCAGCGCCCGGTCAAGGGCATAGACCCGGCGGCGATGGCCCTGCTGCAGGCCTATGCCTATCCGGGCAATGTGCGTGAGCTGGAAAACATCATCGAGCGCAGCCTGGTGCTCTGCCGGGGTGAGTTCATTCAGCGGGAGGACCTGCCCGATCTCTCCAATCAGCACCTTTCAGGCCCTCATTTGACTGGCAGGCCGAGCCCCTCAGGGCAGCCGCTGGAAGTGGCAGGGGATGAGCTGTTGACTCTGGCGCAGCATGAGGAGCGGCATATCCGGCGGGTGCTGAAGCACTGCGCCGGCAACCGCTCCCAGGCGGCAAAAATTCTCGGCATCGACCGCGCCACCCTCTGGCGCAAGCTCAAGGGCTATGCGATCAGTAGCGCCGCAAACGAGAACTCTGGTTCAGAAACTGGATTGGACTAACTCAGGCCGATGCCCTGCTCCTGGAGCAGTTCGGCGAGGCATTGCTGGGCTTCGGTGAAGTTGTAGGCATCGAGCTGGCGGGCGAGGTTTTGCAGTTTGGCGGCGGCGAAGTGCTGGCTCAGGGCAGGGCGCAGATCGAGGAAGAGGTCCAGGGTTTCGGTATCGAATTCCCCCAGACGGTTGTAGAAATTGCGCAGTTGCGGGGCCAGTTCTGCCAGGCTTGGGCCGCGTTGGCGGGTCTGTGGTTCGGCTTGCTGTTGCTGCAGGTGACTGTCGATGGCTTGGCAGAGGCGCTGAATTTCTCTATCCATGGGCTGCAATTGGGCCTCGATTTCTGCGCTGGCCTGGGCATGGTCCTGGCTCTGCGGCTCGCGCAGGGCTGACTCCAGTTCTCCGGCCTGGGCATAGAGCAGGCTGGCCCCGAGGTTGCCGCTGGCGCCCTTAAGGCTGTGGGCCAGACGCTCGGCATCGGCCTTGGCGCTGCTTTGCAGCAGTTGGCGAATGCGCTCGGCGCTGTCGCGGTAGTCCGTGCTGAAGCGGCGCAGCAGGTTGAGATAGAGGCCGGGGTTATTGCCCACCCGGCGTAGGCTGGGTGCGACCTCCAGGCCTTCGATTTGCGGCAGTTGCAGCGCGCTGGATGTTGCCTGCTCCGGTGTCTGCTCTGATTCTGGCGCTGGCTCTGGCAGGCCGGCATTGCCGCTGCGACCGCGCATGTGGCGGTTGAGGGTGGCGTAGAAGCGCTCGGGGTCGATGGGCTTGGTGATGTGGTCGAGCATACCCGCCTGCAGGCAGCGATCCCGCTCTTCGAGCATGGCGTGGGCGGTGAGGCCAAGGATCGGCAGGTCGCGGAAACGCAGGTCCTGCAGGATCTGTCGCGTCGCCTCGATGCCATCCATCAGCGGCATCTGGATGTCCATGAGGACGGCGTCAAAGGCCTGTTCATCGGCATCGCCGAGAAGTAGGTCCACCGCTTCCTGACCGTTGTGCGCCAGCACCACCTCAACCCCGGCTTGCTGCAGCAGTTCGATGGCGATTTGCTGGTTGATCTCGTTGTCCTCGGCCAAGAGCACCCGGCCGCCGCTCAGCGAGCGCCGGGCCGAGTCCGGCGGCAGCACCTCGTTGGCGCTGGCGGCTTCGTCGCCGAGGCCGAGCTGGACCTCGAAGTGGAAGCGGCTGCCGGCCCCGGGTTCGCTTTCCACCCATATCCGTCCCTGCATGCGCTCGATCAGCTGGCGGGAAATGGTCAGGCCCAGGCCGGTGCCGCCGTATTTGCGCGTGGTAGAGCCGTCGGCCTGGGTGAAGGCCTGAAACAGCCGGGCAAGCTGTTCCTGGCTCATGCCGATACCGCTGTCGCTGACGCAGAATCTGAGGCGTACCTGAGGTTCGCCGGTGCCAGTGCTGATTCTGGCCGGGCTGGGCTCAACCCGCTCTATGCTGACGCAGATCTCGCCCTGATGGGTGAACTTGACGGCGTTGTTGATCAGGTTGATCAGCACCTGGCCCAGGCGCAGGGGGTCACCGAGCAGATGGCGGGGAAGGTCCGCAGCGCGCTGGATATGGAATTGCAGGCCCTTGGCTTCAAGGGCATGGAGGATGATGTTGCTGGCGTGGCTGAGGACCGCATCCAGGCTGAAGCTGATCCTTTCCATCAGCAGTTGGCCGGCCTCGATCTTGGAGAAGTCGAGGATGTCGTTGATGATTTTCAGCAGGGAGACGCCGGCGCCGTGGATCTTGTCGACATAATCCGTTTGCCGCGGGGTCAGCTCGGTCTGCAGGGCCAGGTAGGACATGCCGATGATGGCGTTCATCGGTGTGCGGATCTCGTGGCTCATGTTGGCGAGGAATTCGGACTTGGCGCGGTTGGCCGGTTCCGCCGCCAGCCGGGACTCCTCCAGGTGCTGCTCGAATTCCTTGCGCTTGGAAATATCGATGAACACCACCACCGAGCCCACCAGCTGGCCTTCCTCGATCATAGGTACGGCGGTCACGCCCACCGGGAACAGGCGGCCATCGCGGTGCTGGAACAGCTCCTCCTCGGAGCGGAAGATCTGTTGCTGGGAGATATGCCGCTGGATCGGGCAGGTCTCCAGCGGGGTGGCTTCACCCTGCATGCCGTGGCGGTGGACCTTGTCGTGCAGGACCTTGCCGATGAGGTCCTCCTGGGCCCAGCCGAGCAGGCGCTCGCCCTCGCGATTGAGGAAGGTGCAGACGCCGTTGCGGTCGAGCACATAGAGGCCTTCACCCATGTTGTCGGTAACGCTCTGGAGAAAGCGGTTGGCCTCGATCACCTGCTCCTGCATCAGCTTTTTCTGGGTGATGTCGGTGCTGATGGCGATGTATTTGAAAGGCCTGCCGTCCTCGCCCATGAAGGGCACCAGGGTCGTGCTCAGCCAATACACCTGACCGTTTTCGGTGTAATTGTAGGTTTCACCGTGCCAGGCGCGGCCTTGCTGCAACTGCTGCCAGACCTCGCCGAAAAATTCGCTGCTTTGGTATTTGAACAGGAGGTTGCCCAGGTCCAGGCCGAGCAACTGCTCGGCGCTGCGGCCGGTGGTGGCGAGAAAATGGCTGTTGACGTAGTTGAGCAGGCCCTCGTGGTCGGCTACGCCGACAATGGCGTGCTCGTCCATGGCCTGTTTCTGAAAACCCAGATCGGCCGCCAGTTCGTGCAGGCGCCGGTTGGACTGGCTTACCTGGCGCAGCAGCAGAAAACCGGCCAGCAGCACCGCCAGTATCACCGACAGGGTGATCAGCAGGCGCAGCTTCACCAGGCCTTGCTTGCGCTGATCGATGTCCGCCTCGATCCCCGCCAGGCGCTGCTGGGAGACGAAGAACAGGCGGTTGGCGTTCTCGGTCATGCGGGTGAACAGCGGGGTGAGCTTGGCCAGGCGGTTGCGAATCTGCATCTCGATGGCGCCTATGCCCTGCTCGCCGCCGGCGTTGAGCAGTTCGACTTTTTGCCGTAACAGGGGCGCCAGTTCCTCGACCGCGGTGCGGATGTCCTCGATCTTCGGTCGCAGGTCGATGGCTTCGAGTACGTAGCCGCCA
Organism: Gammaproteobacteria bacterium; assembly: GCA_015231665.1. Taxonomy (GTDB): domain Bacteria; phylum Pseudomonadota; class Gammaproteobacteria; order Chromatiales; family Chromatiaceae; genus Magnetovirga. The sequence goes on along the minus strand of JADGBD010000001.1, from coordinate 4,997 downwards.
CGTTCGGCCCCCGGCTGGTAACTGTAGCTGCGCTCCATCGAGGCCTGGCCTTCGATGTTCAGCCAGGTGTGCCGCTTCACCTCGCCGCCGTGCTCGAGCACATCGAGCAACTGGCTGAATTCCCCCAGGGCCTGTTCGATGCTCTGGATCACCGCCTGCTGGGCGCGGACGTTGTGGGCCGCAGGCAGGCGATAGACCTGGGTCTGGAGGGCGCTGATGTCGTTGATCAGGACATCGCCGATCTGCAGGCGGGTGAACTCGTTGCGGGATTGGGTCTCGAGTTTGCTGATCAGGCCGGCAAAGAAGTGGTCAATCCCCAGCACCAGGCTGAGGCCCACCACCAACAAGGCGAGCAGGGCGTAGATGCGCGCCGAGGAGATGCTCGGCAGTGCGCCGGGCTGGACGGCAAGTGGGTCGGTGCTGGCGTCGGCTGGGGGCAAGCGCGGCTCCTAAAGGCGTGAGGGCGGCTGATCAGTAATCGACCTTGCCATCACGATCGACAAAGCCAAAGCGGCGCATGATAGCCTGCCCCTCGGCCGATGCGGCAAACTCCATCACCCGCTGGGCGATCTGCGGGTGCTGGGAGAAGTTCAACTGAATCAGCAGCAGCTTTTTTGGCTGTACCAGCTTGGGATCCAGGTCGATCACCTGCAGATCCGTGCGGTTTTCCGGGAAGAAGGCGGTAGAGCGCCAGTTAAGGGTCAGGTCGATCTCACCGGCCTTGAGAGCGCGATTGAGGTTGCGCGAGTCGGTCTTCATGTAACTGCTGTTGTTCAGTACCTGCTGATAGCTGCCGTGGGCCTCCAGCACCTTTTTCGTCTCCCGACCGATGCTGCCGCTTTCGGGGCTGCAAATCCCCACCACCAGATCGGTGCGTTGCAATTGATCCAGCTCGGGCTTCACTTGATGGGGGTTGCCGCGCTTTACCAGCAGGGCCGACTGGTTGTAACCGATGTGAACAAAATCCCCCAGCAGGCCCTCGGCGAGGTGGTTTTCCCGGTAGGAGGGCGAGCCCGGCAGATAGAGATCGCCCAGGCGGCTGGTGGCCAGGCTCTTGTACAGGTCCTCGGAGGCGCCCTGGTTAATGGTGATCTTGACGTTCTGTTCCTTCTCGATGACCTCGGCGATGGCCTTCATCGGGTTGGCCATGGTGATGCCGCAGTAGATCAGCAGTTCCGGCTTCTGCGATGTCTCCGGGTTGACCTCGGGGGCGGGATCGCCGCATCCGCTCAGGGTCAAAGCGAGCAGGCCAAACAGGACAGCGGACAGGAGGAGACGGAAACGGGCTTGCATCGAACCACCGAATGACTGGGTTGGAGCGGGGAATTCTACACCTTAAGCCGCATCAGTTCCCATGCCTTCTGATACCATGCGCGGCATGAGCGAGAGCCCCGATTTTTCCCGTCCCCATCTGTATGCCGTCGATGCCGAGGACGTCGGCCAGCGCCTGGATAATTTTCTCCTGCGCTATTTGAAAGGTGTGCCCAAGAGTCGCATCTACCGCATCCTGCGCAAGGGCGAGGTGCGGGTGAACAAGGGCCGAGTCAACGCCAGCACCCGCCTGGCGGCGGGGGATCAGGTGCGGATACCGCCGATTCGGGTGGCCGAGCCGGAGCCCGCGGGCGCGGTGCCGCGGCCGCTGCAGGAGCAGTTGGAGCGGCGGATTCTGTTCGAGGATGAGGGTCTGTTGGTGATCAACAAGCCTTCGGGGCTGGCGGTGCACGGCGGCAGCGGCCTGAGCTTTGGCCTGATCGAGGCCCTGCGGGCGATGCGCCCCGAGGCCACGGGGCTGGAACTGGTGCACCGCATCGATCGCGACACCTCGGGTTGCCTGCTGCTGGCGAAAAAACGTGCGGTGTTGCGGGATCTGCATGAACAAATTCGCTTCAATCGGGTCGAAAAGCGCTACCTGGCCCTGCTGGTGGGGCGCTGGAAGCGCAGCAAGCTGCGCGTCGATGCCCCGCTGCTGAAAAACGTCAGCCAGGGCGGCGAGCGGGTGGTGCGGGTGGACCCCAGGGGCAAGCCAGCGCAGACCCAATTCAGCGTACAGCGGCGGTTTGCCGACTACAGCCTGGTGGAGGCGCTGCTGGAGACCGGCCGCACCCACCAGATTCGCGTTCACGCCGCCCATCTGGGCACGCCCATCGCCGGCGATGACAAATACGGCGATGCCGCCAGCAACGACCGCCTGCGCGAGCTGGGCCTGAAGCGACTGTTTCTCCACGCCGCCTCCATCGGCTTCTGCCCGCCAGGAGACAAAAGACAGCGCCGCTTCAGCGCGCCGTTGGATGAAGAGTTGGAATCGCTGCTTGAGCGGCTGGCGGTTTGATGAGGACGCAGAGCACGCCAAGATAAAATGGAGTTGATTACCCATAAACCTTGGCCAATCCTGTAGGTTGGGCTTTAGCCCGACTGTCGCCCGCCAGGGCGACTTAGGCGCTGCTCTGATTGGCTGGCGCGGCTGTTGCTTGTGGCATTGCCCTGCTAACGGCTGTCGGGCTGAAGCCCGACCTACAGCCTCTATGGGATTTGAGGTTACTGGGTAGGGGCAACTAGGCAAACTTTCAAAGCTGACTGCTGGCCGCTGACGGCTGGCAGCCGCTTCACACAAAGGCAAACAATGCACTACAAACTCGTGGTATTCGATTGGGATGGCACCCTGATGGACTCGGAGGCGCAGATCATCAGCTGTATGCAGTCGGCCTTTACCGATCTGCAGCTGCAGCCGCCGAGCCGGGATCAGGTGCGCAACATCATCGGCCTGGGCCTGCGTGAGGCGGTCAGCCAGCTGCATGCGACGGCGGATGAGGCGATGATCGAGCGCCTGTTCGAGCGCTACCGTCACCACTTTTTCGCCGAGCACAGCCCCAAAGCCGACCTTTTTCCCGGGGTCGAGGCCTGTCTGGAGGAACTCAGCCAGGCCGGTTACCTGCTCGCCGTGGCCACCGGCAAGGGCCGCCGTGGCCTGGACTTGGTGCTCGATCAGACCGGTCTTGGGGATTATTTCATCGCCACCCGCTGCGCCGATGAGACCTTCTCCAAGCCGCATCCGCAAATGCTGCAGGAGCTCATCGACTTTGCCGGGGTGAGCGCCACCGAGGCGGTGATGATCGGCGATACCGAATACGACCTGCAGATGGCGATCAACGCCGGCAGCCCATCCATTGCGGTGAGCTATGGCGTACACACCACCGAGCGCCTGCTGCGCTTCAACCCGCTGGCCTGTCTGGACGCTATCGACCAACTGCCGGCCTGCATGCACAATCTGCCCCCTTGTTCGACTTCTCGGTAAAGGAGCCTTGAATGGACGATAGACCTCAGGAATCCAGCGGCGATCTCTACTGGCACCGGCGTGTGCTGGAGGACCTGGCCAACGCCTCCATCAAGGAACAGCGGGCGGCGCGACGCTGGGGCATTTTCTTCAAAATCCTGTTTGCCCTTTATCTGATTGTCGGCCTGCTCGCTTGGGTGGGCCTGAGCCAGCAGGACCTGAGCCTGTCCAGCGACAGCCACACCGCGGTGGTTGAGCTCAACGGTGTCATCAGCCACGAATCGGCCTCTTCCGCGGACAAGGTGGTCAAGGGCCTGCGCGATGCCTTCAAGCACAAGGGCACCAAGGCAGTGGTGGTGCGCATCAACAGCCCCGGCGGCAGCCCGGTGCAATCGGCCTATATCCACGATGAAATGCTGCGGCTGCGCAAAAAGTATCCCAAGATCCCGCTCTATGCCGTGGTCTCGGACATCTGCGCCTCCGGTGGCTATTACGTTGCCTCGGCGGCGGAGAAGATCTACGCCAACGAATCCAGTCTGGTGGGCTCCATCGGCGTGCTGATGAACGGCTTTGGCTTTGTCGATGCGATGAAGGAACTGGGCATAGAGCGACGTCTGCTCACCGCCGGCGAGCACAAGGGCCTGATGGACCCCTTCTCGCCCCTGAAAGAGACCGACAAGGCCCATGTCCAAAGCCTGCTCGACGGCCTCCACACCCAGTTCATCAAGGCGGTCAAGGCCGGTCGTGGTGATCGCCTCAAGGCGGATGAACGCATCTTCTCCGGCCTCTACTGGAGCGGTCTGGAGGCCAAAGAACTGGGTCTGGTGGACGAGTTCGGCAGCACCAGCTCAGTCGCCCGCGAGGTGGTGGGTGAGGAGGAAACCCTCAACTTCACCCGCAAGGAAGACCTGCTCGAACGCTTCGCCAAGCGCATGGGCGCAGGCATGAGCGAGGCCCTGCTGCAAGCGGCAGGGGGCTTTGGGTTGAGGTAGCTGCCAGCTTGCAGCCTGAAGGGACGCAGAGGTCGCGAAGAAGCGCAGAGAGCGCAGAGTTGAAATAGATCATTCCCAAGCTGGAGCCTGGGAATGATCTGCCCTTAACCCCTAACCCTTAAACCCTATCTCTGTAGCCCGGATGCAGCGAAGCTGTCCCCATTGGCATCCTGCCTCACGGGACACTCGCACATCTCTGTGCAGCGGAATCCGGGCTAAGACTTAAACCTTAACCCCTAGCCCCTAACCCCTTTTACGAGCAAAATCGGCGTAGTCGCCGTCCTCGTTCTTGATGTGATTGACCAGCCAGCGGTTGAGCAGGTTGATCAGGTCGTCCTCCACGTCCTCGCCCGCTTCAAAGCGGCTGACAAATTCCTCCACTTTCTGGGCAAACTGCTGGTGAATCACCTGATGGGCCTCAAGGGAGGGGTAGCCGATTTCGCGCATGAAACGCTCTTCGTAGCCGAAGTGGGAGAAGGCGTAGTCGAGCAATTCCGTCAGCACCTTCGCCACCAGCTCCTCATCTCGCGCCTCACGGGCATCGTAGAGGCTATTGATGTAGTCAATGATGCGCCGGTGTTGCTTGTCGATTTCATCTATGCCCGTATCCAGGGCATTGGACCATTGCATGTGTGGCATAAGGCTCTCCTCAGTGGTGACGCGTCAGGGCGCGCTTGCTATTACTGTGAAACATCCGTGGCAAATTTCGAGTCCCGAACCCCGAGTCCCGAGTC
>JADGBD010000090.1 GCA_015231665.1 Gammaproteobacteria bacterium | reverse complement strand
AGGCAAGGCAAATCTGACGGGGCCAACGACCCAGGAATCATTGTTCTGACCAGAAAATCGGGGTCAGGCCCCAGTTACTCACCGAAGATCCGCGCTACGGAACCTCTTCGCCCTGGCCGGGAGTCCGCTGTTGGGTATAGCCCGGAATCAAGGCCCATTGGCGTTAACTTAAGCCGCTCGTTGTCTCCGCGGCGCGGAGGTGGTGCATTACCACGCAGCGCGTGGGAACGAGAAAAGACGCCGCTTCCTCATACTACCGGGGCGTACGGACAATTCCCCGGACAGGACTTCAACCTGCTAGATTTACTACTGTTACTGCGTACGGACGTACCCCTATTGCCCCCACAAAGCCAGCCCACTGACCTCAGCCTGCCTCAGACCACCCGGTCGTTGCCGCCGTCCACCGGCACCTGGGCAGCGGTGGTTTTGGCGAACAGCGGGCCGCACATTTCCGCTGCCAGCTCGGCCACGTCGCTGGCGTGGACCTCGGTGTGCAGCAGGTTCTTGGTCTTGTAGTCCTGCACGCTCATGCCGTAATGATCGGCGCGGGATTGCAGCACCTCAGCACTCCAGATGCCGGTGTCGAACACCGCATCCGGATGCAGCTCGTTAATGCGGATGCCCTCCCCCGCCCATTCCAGCGCCGCCACCCGCATCAGCTGGGTCAGAGCGGCCTTGGAGGCGGAGTAGGCCGCCGCGCCGGGGCCCGGCGCTGGCACGTTCTTGGAGCCAATGACCACCACCCGGCCTTGGTTGGCGGCCAGGCGCAGCAGGCTGTGGCACTCGCGCAGCAGGGCCAGGTTGGCGTCGAGGTTGACGCTCATCACCTGGCGCCAGAGCTCGTCGGACAGCTCACTGATGCGCTGGCCGCCGGGGAACATGCCGGCGTTGAGGATCAGCATGTCGAGGCCGCCGAAGTGGCGCGTGGCCTGCTCCAGGCTGGCGCGCACGCAGCTGAGGTTGGTGACGTCGCACTGCAGGCCGAGGAAATCCGCCCGCGGGTACAGGCCCTTGATCTGTGGATTGATGTCCAGCCCCACCACCGCCGCGCCGCGGGCCAGCAGGGAATCGACGCAGGCCTTGCCGATGCCGGAGGCGGCGCCGGTGACCAGGGCCACCTCACCCTGAAACAGCGGCCGCTTGCCGCCCTGTTTCAGCTTGGCCTGCTCCAGCTCCCAGTATTCCACATCGAAAATGTCTTTCTCCGGCAGGGCCTGCCAGCCGCCCAGGGCTTCGGCACGCTGGATGATCTGCATGGTATGCCGGTAGATGTCCGCCACAGTGTCGCAGTCGGCGGCGGTCTTGCCCAGGCTGAGCATGCCGCAGGGTACGTCCAGCACCACCCGTGGAGCCGGGTCGAGCATCTGCACCGGGCAGCGCGACTGGGGTGCCTGGCGCTCGAAGTAGTCGCAGTAGGCGGAGACATAGGCGCTGACGTCCTGGCCGAGCATGGGCAGGCGCTTGGTGCGGATAACGTGATCCGGCGTCGCCGGGCCCTGCTGGCTGATGCGCGCAAGCTGCGGGTGGTTGACGAATGCCAGGGTCTCGGCGTCCTGGCAAAGCTTCATCAGCAGGGGAAAGCCTGCCGCCTGAGAGATGCGCCGGCGCATCTCAGCTAGCTCCCAGCGGCAGTCCTCCCGCTGCAGCGGCGCCTCGCTGCTGTGGCTAGGTAGCTGCCAGGCATCGTGGGTTTTCAGATAGGCCTCGGCCTGATTGACCAGACTGATCATGCGCTCGTAGCTGCTGCGGGCGTCATCGGCAAAGGAGAAGATGCCGTGGTTCATCAGCACCATGCCGATGGTAGAGCTGCCAGCCTCGCGGCTGAAGCGCTCCGCCACCAGCCGCGCCAGATCGAAACCGGGCATGACATAGGGAATGATCACCACCGAGTTGCCGTAGATCTCGCGGATGCGCGCCTCGCCATCGGGGCTGTTGGTCAGGGTGACCACCGCATCGGCATGGGTGTGATCGACATATTTGAACGGCAGCAAGGCGTGGAGTATCGCCTCCACCGAGCCGGTGGGTGCCGAGGCCAGGGTCTGCTGGGTTTTCGGCTCATTGACCATGTCCAGGTCGGACAGCTGCTCCAGCCGCGCCAGCTTGAGCAGATGAGCCATGCGAATGGGGGTGAAGCCGGGCCGCTCGATCCGCGCCAGGTCCCAGCCGCTGCCCTTGACGTAGAGGATGTCCTCTTCCTCACCGACCTTGTTGCACTGGCGCAGCTTCACCGAGGTGTTGCCGCCACCGTGCAGTACCAGCGCCGGATCGGCACCCAGCAGGCGCGAGCTATACACGCGCAGGTCCAGTTCATCGGCACAGGCCGCCGCCTGTGCCTCGTTCCAGCGATTCTCCGCCATTGGCTTCTCCCCCGTTATCGTTATTGAATGGCCATCTTACCCAGCCGGGGGGCGTTCGTCATCCAGCCCATGACCGAAGACAAGTCAAGGGCATTCTCGGTGTTCATCCGGCGCATTTTGCAGTACTTTGTAGCTCGCTGCGATCAGGCTGCCTGTTTTCATCTAGTCAAATACTTCAGGCACAGAGCAAAACAAGGGCCGAAACATGTTGCGCCACAATCCCGCTGTTGGGATCACCCTCATCTACCTGGCCTTTGGCAGCCTCTGGATCCTGCTGTCGGATGGCGCCCTGGCACTGATTGCCCGCGATGCCGCGCAGCTGGCAACCTGGCAGAACTACAAGGGCATTGCCTTCATCCTGGTCACCGCACTGCTGTTGTTCAGCCTGCTGCAGCTACGCCAGCGTCAACTGCAACGTAGCGAAACGCGCTTTCTCGCCACCTTTGAACAGGCGGCCGTGGGCATCGCCCTGGTCGCCCCCGATGGCCGCTGGCTGAAGGTCAACCGCCGCCTCTGCGCCTTGGTCGGCTACAGCGAGGCGGAGCTGCTGCAGCTCTCCTTTCAGGACATCACCTACCACAAGGAGCTGGATGCCGATCTCGAGCTGGTCAATCAGATGCTCAAGGGAGAGCGCGACAGCTACAGCCTGGAGAAGCGTTACCGGCGCAAGGACGGCCAGCTGATCTGGATCAACCTGACCGTGGCCTTGGTACGGGATCAGCAGGGCCAGCCGGATTATTTCATTTCCGTGGTTGAGGACATCAACCAGCAAAAGCAGGCCGAGCTGGAGCTGCGCATCGCCGCCACCGCCTTCGAGACGCGGCAGGCGATGATCATCACCGATGCCGAGCAATCTATTCTCAGGGTCAATCAGGCCTTCAGCCAGACCACCGGCTACCGGCCGGACGAGGTCATAGGTCAGACCCCGGCGCTGCTCAAATCCGGCCGTCATGAGACCGAGTTCTATCAGCGCATGTGGCAGGAACTCAGCCGCGACCGCCAGTGGCAGGGGGAGATATGGAACCGGCGCAAGAACGGCGAGATCTATCCCGAATGGCTGCACATCAGCGCCGTGCTGGATGAGCAAGGCCAGGTCTGCAACTACATCGGCGCCTTTGAGGACATTTCCCAGCACAAGCAGGCCGAGGCCAAGATTCACAGCCTGTCCTATTTCGATGTGCTCACCAAGCTGCCCAACCGCCGCCTGTTCATGGACCGTCTGCAGCAGGCCCTGCTCAGCAGCAAACGCCTCGACCAACTCGGCGCGGTGTTTTTTATCGACCTGGACGGCTTCAGCGCCCTCAACGACACCCAAAGTCACGATGTCGGCGACCGGGTGCTGATCGAAATCGCCCAGCGCCTGGTGCGCTCGGTGCACGGCGACGACACCGTCGCTCGCCTGGGCAGCGATGAGTTCGTCGTGGTGGTAGAGAATCTGCACCAGAACATGGACAGCGCCCTGGTGCAGGCCAAGGAACTGGGCGAGCGCCTGCTGGCGGCCATTCGCCAGCCTATCCCGATCAACGGCGGCGAGTTCGTGATTACCGCCAGCATGGGTGTCAGCCTGTTTGATGGCGGCAGCGACAGTGTTGCCGACCTGCTCAAGCGGGCTGATGCCTCCATGTTGCAGGTGAAAGGCACCGGGCGTGACCGCCTGCACTTTTTCGACCACAGCATGCAGCAGGCGCTGGAGCAACGGGTTAGCCTGGAGGCCCTGCTGCGCAAGGCCATACCGGAGCAGCTGGTGCTGCACTACCAGCTCCAGGCCGATATCCAGGGCCGGCCCTTGGGGGCCGAGGTACTGGTGCGTTGGCAAGACCCGCAGCAGGGCCTGATCTCACCGGCCGCCTTCATCCCCCTGGCCGAGCAGAGCGGGCTGATCCTGCCCATGGGCCAGTGGATCCTGCGCAGCGCCTGTCGCCAGCTGCAGCAATGGCAGGGACAAGCCGCCAGGCGGCAGCTGAGCCTGGCGGTCAACGTCAGCCCCAAGCAGTTCCAGCAGGCGGATTTCGTCGATCAAGTCGCCGCTGCCCTGGATGAATTCGGCATCCCGCCGCAGCTGCTGAAATTGGAGATCACCGAAAGCCTGCTGCTGGATGACCTGGACAGTGTCATGGCCAAGATGGATCGGATCAAGGCCCTGGGGCTGCGCCTCTCCCTGGATGACTTCGGCACCGGCTTCAGCTCCCTGTCCTACCTCCAGCGCCTGCCCTTTGATCAGCTCAAGATCGACCAGTCTTTCTTGCGCTCCCTGCACCCAGGGGATAAGGATGCCGCCATAGTCCGCACCATCATCAGCCTGGGCAAGAATCTGGACATGGAAGTGATTGCCGAGGGGGTGGAGACGCAGACAGCCCTGGACTTCCTTGCCGAACAGGGCTGCAACAGCTATCAAGGCTATCTGCTGGCCCGCCCCATGCCACTTGAGGCCCTTGAGCAGCTGTTGACTGCACGGGCATAGGCCGGCCCATGGCTGCCGAACCCTCGCAGAGCCTACTCCACCAGTTCACCTTCGATCACCCGCTCCTCGCTGCTGGCGCGGTGGAACTGGATGCCAGCGTCGTCGACATCGACGCTGATCTGATCGCCGGGGACGAACTCGCCGCGCAGCAGGGCCTGGGCCAGGGGGTTTTCCAGCTGGGTCTGCACCGCCCGCTTTAGCGGTCTTGCCCCATAGACCGGGTCGAAGCCGGCCTCGCCCAAGCGATCCAGCGCCGCCAGGCTGACGATCAGGCCCATGTCCTTGGCTGCCAGACGTTGGCGCAGGTGGTTGACCTGGATATCGGCAATGCGCCGAATCTGATCACGACCGAGGGGATGGAACACCACGCTCTCGTCCACCCGGTTGATGAACTCGGGGCGGAAGTGGCTGCCTACCACCTCCATCACCGCCGACTTCATCTCGTCATAACGTTCCTCTCCGGCCAGCAACTGGATCACATCCGAGCCCAGGTTGGAGGTCATCACCACCACAGAGTTGCGGAAATCCACGGTGCGACCCTGACCGTCGGTGAGGCGGCCGTCATCGAGCACCTGCAGCAGGACGTTGAACACGTCGGGATGGGCCTTTTCCACCTCATCCATCAAGATCACGCTGTAAGGCCGGCGCCGCACCGCCTCGGTGAGATAGCCGCCCTCCTCGTAGCCCACATAGCCGGGGGGCGCGCCGATCAGCCGGGCTACCGAGTGCTTCTCCATGAACTCCGACATATCGATGCGTACCATGGCTTCTTCGGTGTCGAACAGGAACTCCGCCAGGGCCTTGCACAGCTCGGTCTTGCCCACCCCGGTGGGACCGAGGAAGAGGAAGCTGCCGATGGGCCGATTGGGATCGGACAGGCCGGCACGGGAGCGGCGAATGGCGTTGGCCACGGCGGTGACCGCCTCGGTCTGGCCGACCACGCGCTGGCCGATCATCTCCTCCATGCGCAGCAGCTTGTCGCGCTCGCCTTCGAGCATCTTGCTCACCGGGATGCCGGTCCATTTGGAGACGATGTGGGCGATTTCTTCCTCGCTGACCTTGTTGCGCAGCAGCCGGGTCTCGTGCATTTCCACCTGGGCGGCCATATCCAGCTGCTTTTCCAGCTCGGGGATGCGGCCGTATTGCAGCTCGGACATGCGCGCCAGGTCGTTGGCGCGGCGGGCCGTGTCAAACTCCAGCCGCGCCCGCTCCAGCTCCTCCTTGATGTGCGCCGTGCCCTGCACCGCGGCCTTTTCCGATTTCCAGATCTCTTCCAGATCGGCAAACTCGCGCTCGGCCTTGTCGATCTGCTCCTGCAGATCGGCCAGGCGCTTCTTCGAGGCCTCGTCGTGCTCCTTCTTCAGCGCCTCGCGCTCGATCTTCAGCTGCACCAGACGGCGGTTGAGCCGGTCCATTTCCTCCGGCATGGAGTCGATCTCCATGCGAATCTGCGAGGCGGCCTCGTCGATCAGGTCGATGGCCTTGTCCGGCAGCTGGCGATCGGTGATGTAGCGGTGCGACAACATGGCCGCGGCGATGATCGCCGGGTCGGTAATCTCGATGCCGTGGTGCACCTCGTAGCGCTCCTTGAGGCCGCGCAAGATGGCCACGGTGTCCTCGACATTGGGCTCCTCCACCAGCACCTTCTGGAAGCGCCGCTCCAGCGCCGCGTCCTTTTCGATGTACTTGCGGTACTCGTCCAGGGTGGTGGCGCCGATGCAGTGCAGCTCACCTCGGGCCAGAGCCGGCTTGAGCATGTTGCCGGCGTCCATTGCGCCCTCGGCCTTGCCCGCGCCGACCATGGTGTGCAGCTCGTCGATGAACAGAATGATGTTGCCCTCCTGCTTGGCCACATCGTTGAGCACCGCCTTGAGGCGCTCCTCGAACTCACCGCGGAACTTGGCCCCGGCGATCAGCCCGGCCATGTCGAGAGACAGCAGACGCTTGTTCTTCAGCCCCTCCGGCACCTCGTGGTTGACGATGCGCTGGGCCAGGCCCTCGACAATGGCGGTCTTGCCCACCCCCGGCTCACCGATCAGCACCGGGTTGTTCTTGGTGCGCCGCTGCAGCACCTGGATGGCGCGGCGGATCTCGTCATCGCGGCCGATCACCGGGTCCAGGCGGCCCTGCTCGGCGCGCTCGGTGAGGTCGATGGTGTACTTCTCCAGCGCCTGGCGCTGCTCCTCGGCATTGGGGTCGTCCACCGCCTGGCCGCCGCGCAGCTCGTCGATGGCGCGGGCCACCGCCTCCTGGCTGGCGCCGGCGGCGCGCAGCAGATCGCCCAGGCTGCCCTTGTCCTCCACCGCCGCCAGCACGAACAGCTCGGAGCTGATGTACTGGTCCTTGCGCTGCTGGGAGAGCTTATCGGTCTGGTTGAGCAGGCGGCCCAGCGCGTTGGAGATATGCAGGTCGCCGCCGGCACCCTGCACCCCGGCCATGCGATCCAGCGCCTCGCCCAGGCTGGAGCGCAAGCGGTTGACATTGCAACCGGCCTTGGTCAGCAGGCCGCGCACGCTGCCGCCCTGCTGGTCCAGCAGGGCCAGCATCAGATGCACCGGCTCAATGAATTGATGATCACGACCCACGGCAATGCTCTGCGCATCCGCCAGGGCCATCTGGAACTTACTCGTCAAACGGTCCATTCTCATGGCAATAACTCCTGATTTCTTAAGGTTAAATCCCATTTGAGGCTGACCGGAGCCTTTTTCAAGGTGACGCGGTCAAACAGGCAGGATTCCTCTCCAGGCCGCGTTTGCGCCTACCAATTCGGCCAGGGGATTTAGACTACCGAGCGCTGGCGATCAGCGTGCAAAGCATATAAACTAGACCAAAAATTACGC
>JADGBD010000089.1 GCA_015231665.1 Gammaproteobacteria bacterium | reverse complement strand
GGGCAATGCCATGCAGATGCTCAATCCCTTGCCGATCAATCAGCAGAATCCCATGATGGGCCAAGGTCAGGGAATGATGGGTCAGGGCATGATGGGTCAGGGCATGGGCCAGCAGGGCAACTGCATGGCCGGTCAGGCCGTGGCCATGGGGCAGGGCGGTTGCATGGCCGCACCCCAGGCGCAGACCATTGCCGCCCAGCAGGGCCCGCCGATTCAGCCCAATGCGCCGATTCCGGGCAACCACAAGCGTGATGGTCGCGGCAAGGTGGCCTGTGAGAGCTGTCATGCGATCAACGGCGGCGGCAAGTGGCAGGGGCAGTTGTTGCCTGCGGCGATGACCGCGATCGCCGCACCCCAGGGGCCGCCGATTCGGCCGAATGCGCCGATCCCGGGCAATCACAAGCGTGACGGTCGCGGCAAGGTGGCTTGCGAGAGCTGCCATGCCATCATTGGCGGCGGCAAGTGGCAGGGGCAGTTATTGCCCGCCGCCTTTACCCCGCCGGATCTGAATCAGGAAAACGCCGCTGCGGCGACGGGTGCCATTCTGCCGCCCTTCTCCCTGCCGATAGCCGGTCAGGCGGGACAGACGGCGGCCGGGGTGGCCGGTCAGGTGGTGGTGGAAGGCGCGGTGCTTGAGCCCCTCACCGACCTGCTGCTGAGCCGGATCAACGCCCAGGTGACTGATGGCGCCTTTGTCGCCTCGGTCTATGCCAATACCGCGGCAGAGCGGGCTGGCCTGCAGGCCGGTGATATCATCTTCAAGATCGATGGCCGCTGGGTGCTCACCCCGGCTGAGGTAGTGGCCCAGATCCGCAGCTACAAGGCGGGGGATAATCTGCGCCTGGGGGTCTATAGTGGTGGTCAGCGGCGCAATCTCTATCTGGTCCTCAGCGGCCAGGCGCTGCGTTGAGGTCTGTCGTGCTGGTTCAGGGGCTAAATCTGTTGGAGTCTGATTCAGGTGTTTAGGGCGGTCGTCTCACTGTTTGTCATAGTGACCATGCTGATCTTTGCCTCGCAAAACATGGAGGAGGCGGAGATTCACGTGGTTGCCGGGCGTCCCCAGCATGTGCCCTTGATTCTGATCATCGCGGTTTCTTTTGTGAGCGGATACGCCATGGCGATTCTCTCGTTTATTTTCAGCAACAGTCGCAAGCGCAAGAAACGCGACAACCTGCCAACCAATCTGCCGCCGGGTAAGCGGTAGTTGTGTCGGCAGTAATCACCAACCAAGGGGTGGGCGTTCTCTCATGAGATATTCGAAGTGTGTCAGATGTGCCAGCATGGTGGGCTGGATTGGCTTGTTTACCAATCTGGTATTGCTGATCCTCAAGGGTTTTGTCGGCATCATCGCCGGCTCCCAGGCCCTGGTGGCGGACGCCATGTACTCGGCCAAGGATGTGGTCAGCTCGATTCTGGTGATCATCGGCCTGAAGGTGTCGAATCAACCCCTCGACCGCGAGCACCCCTACGGCCACGGCAAGATCGAGTTCATTCTGTCCATGGTCATCAGCGTGGTGTTCCTGGTAGTCACCGCCTTCCTTTTTGTCCATGCCATCCAGATCCTGATGAACGGCGACGAGCACAAGGCGCCGCACATGATCGCCCTCTGGACCGCGCTGATCTCGGTGTCGGTCAACGTCGTCATGTACTACTACACCCGCTGCGTCTCCATCGAGGTCAACAGCCCCATGGTGCGGACCCTGTCGCATCACCATTATGCTGACGCCACCTCCTCCGTCGCGGTAGCCATAGGTATCATCGGCGCCCATTATCTGGGCATGCCCTGGATCGACACCATGGTCGCCCTGTTCGAAATCGTCCACCTGATGTATCTGGGTGGCGATGTGTTCAAGGAATCCTACAAGGGTCTGATGGACCGCAGCGCCCCCGAGGCAGTGCGGGAGAAGATCGACTCGGTGGTGCGCAAGGTCGATGGCGTGCGCGACGTGGATGAACTGCGCACCCGTCTGGTGGGTCAGGAGATATGGGTGGACCTGATCATCCAGGTCGATCCGGGATTGACCGTGGAGCAGGCCACAGAGATCAGTGATGGCGTGATCGAGCGGCTCAGTGCCCGTGTGCCCCATATCGGCAGTGTTCAGGTGAAGTTCACCTCCCATGAGATCGAGCATATTGACCATAGCCTTGAACACGGTCAGCCACCGCTCGCCGACAACGCTTAACTGCCCCTAGCTGAGAGCCTATAGGCAAGCCCATGCACAAGAACGAATTTCAACTGGCGCCAAACCACTTTATCTTCTGTGATAAACGCTGGCGATTGGCTGCGGGGGTGCTCGGTCTGGCGGTGATGCTCACCTTCGTCTGGGGACTTTACCTGCTGGGTATTTCCCTGGAGGAATACCGCCTGGATGACTACAGCATCAAGCACCATCCGACCCATCTGACCCACGGTACCTCGGGTCTGACGCCGGTGGCCGGTGAGCTGACGCTGATTCAGGAAAAGATCATGCCGGCGCTGGTGCACGTGCACGGCATGGGTCAGATCAAGCGCGCCCAGGGTGGTGTGCCCAACATGCTCGCCTCCGGGGTCATAGTCCATCCCGCCGGCTATGTGGTGACCACCGCCCATGCGGTGGCCAATCACCCCAACATTATCATCGACGTGGCCACGGCTACCGGCCCCAAGCGTTATCCGGCGAAGCTGATCAAGCTGGATCAGGATCTCAACCTGGCCCTGTTCAAACTCAACACCAATGAGCGCTTCCTCTTCCTCAAGCTGGCGGACACCACCCAATTTCAGGCAGGGGAGCCTCTGTATGCCTTCGGTTATGGCCTCAAGAGTTCGGTGATCGGCAAGCAGGGTAGCCTGCTGCAGCGGGGCGTTATGCTCCAGGCCGGCAACCAGAATCTCTCCCGTCTGTTCTTCACCGATGCAGTCTATTCCTGGGAGCAGACCGGTGGCCCGCTGGTGACCGCCAAGGCCGAGCTGGCAGGGATCAACCTGGCAATGAGCGGCACCGGCCAGACCCAGGGCTATGCGATTCCCTCGTTCCAGATCGACAAGGCCTTTGGTGATGAGCTGGCCCTGGCCTCGGCGACCACCGCCCAGGTGACTCAGATGGCCGCTTGGCCTTCCCTGGGGGTGACGGTGGCGGCGACAACCCCGGCGGATGCTCAGGTAGCGGCGCCGGTAGCGGCCACTGCGGCGGATCTGGAGCATCAGAACAGCTTCACCATCTCCGGTCAGACCATTGAATCGGCGGTGGGTCTGGCCATGCTCGGCCTGGCCTCGGGCGTGGTTGGCGGTCTGGTGACCATGGGCGGCGGTATCTTCCTCGTCAGCGGCATGCTCATCTTCTTCGGTTACGGCATGGCCCTGATCCGGCCGGTCTCCTTCATTACCAACGTCTTCACCTACGGCGCTGCCAGCTGGCGCAATCGCGCTGCCGGGCTGGTGATGTGGGATCGAGTGATCCCCCTGATTCCCTGGGCCGTGGCCGGCGTGGTGCTGGGCTATATGATCGGCTCCAAGCTGGACGACCAGGTCATTGCCTACATGCTCGGCATCTTTGCCCTGTTGATGGCGACCAAGACCCTGCATGAAATCTTCCACGACGAGGAAGATCAGCAGGTGGTGTTCGAGCAAAAGGGCGATGTTGAGGCTGGTGAGCGCCAGAGCAACCGCGAAGTCCTCGGCGAGATGATGGATGAGATCAACGAGGCCAACACCGAGGAAGTCCGCGCCAAGGCGGCCAAGGGTCAGTCGGATCTGCTGCAAAACGGCATGCTCGGTGTGCCCATGGGTATGGTCAGCGGCCTGCTTGGCATCAGCGGCGGGGTGGTTGAAGTACCGCTACAGCGCCATCTGGCGAATATCTCTCTGCAGAACGCCATCGCCAACAGCTCGGTGATGGTCTTCTGGGCCTCCCTGGCGGCGGCGATTGTCTCCCTGATCCACGGTAACAGCATTGGCGCTTTCGAATGGCAGACCCCCCTGGGCATTGCCCTGGTGATGATCCCCAGCTCCTATATCGGCGGCTTGGTGGGTGCCAAGATGCTGCCGCATATTCCGACCGATAAACTCAAGTGGATCTATGTTGCCTTGATGCTGCTGATTGGTATCCGCATGCTGTTTGGTCAATAACCGTCACTTATTCTGCAGTTTTAGAGAAACGCCATGAATATCAAAATGGATCTGTTCGATCTCCTCGGCCTCTACACCAAGGCTGGGGTCAATATCGCCGGTCAGCTGAGCGCCAGCATAGTGCAGGGGTTTCAGCGGGTTTTTGTCGTCGATGACAGCCTCAAGTACAACTATTTTCGCGACAAGGGCATAGCCCACGCCAAATCCCGCCGCTACCGTCAGGCAATGGGGATTCTGCGTCAGCTTTACGACATCGATCCCGAAGATGCCGAGGTGGCCCTCTACCTGGGGGTCAGCACCATGAAGACCGGCCAGCGCGAGGAAGGCTTGGACCTGTTGGAAAAGGCACGCCTGGCCTTCCCTGACAACCTGCGCATCGTCACCATCCTGGCACTGGCCTACAGCCAGAATGAGGACCATGCCAAGGCGCTACCGCTGCTGCAGAAGCTGTCCGCGGCTGACCCGGCCGATGGCGATCTGCTCTATCGGCTGGCTCTGGCCCAGCACAAGACCGGTGCCAGCGAGGCGGCCATCGCCAACCTGAAGAAGGCCGCTGAGCTGAACCCCGAGGACAGCAAGAGCGCCCGTCTGCTGGCAGAAATCTATCAGCAGCAGGAAGAGCAAAAAGCCCCAGCCAAGCCGGTGAAGAAGGCAGAGCCGGCAAGTGAGCCGACTGATGCGACTGAGCCAAAGGCACCAGCCCAGCCTGAAGCCCCGACCCAAGCAGACTGAGGCGGACCCAGACAGCAGCCATGGCCAGCGAATTTGACAAGAAAGAGCGTATGCGCAACAGCCGCGAGCGGCTGCGCGAGCTCTATCACGACGAGGTGAGCCCGAAGTTTCGGGTGCCGCGGATGGTTGCGGCCAAGACCCTGCTGGTGGTGAGCCTGCTTACCCTGTTGCTGTTCTCCGCCACTTTGCTGTTCAAGTTCAACTACTTCATCACCATCCAGGAAGAGGTGCTGGCCAAGCGCGGCCATCTTGAAGGCGCCTATCAGCGGCGTTCCAACCTGTTCGAGAACCTGCTCAAGCTGACCCTCAACCACGCTGCCCTGGAGCATGAGGTGTTCTCCCACGTGGCCGATGTGCGCAAGGACATCATCAAGAAGCTGGAGCTGCCGCCGGAGATTCAGCAGTCGATCATGTCCAGTCTGGAAAACACAGATGGTCCGAGCTTTGGCGACTTCTCCAAGGCCCTGGCGGGGCTTAATGCCAGCGGCATGGAAAGCTCCATCGGTCGCCTGCTCGGTCTGGTGGAGCAATACCCCGACATCAAGTCCTCCGAGACCTACAAGCAGATGATGGAGGCGCTGATGATGATCGAGGATCGCATTGCCGAGCGCCGGATGGAGTATCAGGATTCCATCCGCATGTTCAACAAGGAAATCTCCCAGTTCCCCTGGTATCTGCTGGCCAAGGCCACCGGCTTCAAACGGTTTGATTACTTCTATGCCGAGCGGGGTGCCCATATCCGCCCGCAGATCCATGCCGACATCTTCGAGCGCCTGCTGCCCATGGTGCATCTCGGCGGCGGTGCCACCGGCGATGTCAAGGATTTAGACAAGATGATGGCCCCGCCCGCCGAGGAAGACCTGTATAAGCGGCTGCGTGAGGTTGAGGCGCCGGGCAAATTGGCGCCCATCACAGAGGAAAGCAAGGATCGTCCCGGCATGCGCACCCTGGACACCGATTCCCACGGTGGTGTGAGCGAAGACCCGGGTCAGGAGCCCAGACCATGATCTGGACCGCAGTTGCGCGGGTGGCCACGGCACTGCACCTGACCTATGCGATCAAGAATCTGACCGATCAGGAGCGGCGGGAGCGGCGTGAGATCAATCCCAATCGCATCTACAATAGCCGGGAAGTGGCGCGCCTGTTGGAGATGGAGCGCAGTGAGGTCTTGAGTTTGATTACCCGAGGGGCGCTGAAGGCGCGTTTGGTCAACGGAAACTACCGCGTCAGCGGTGAATGCATCCTAGAGTACCTAAAAAATGAAGTTTGAATATTGCAAAGAGTGTCGTGATGAGGTGGTCTGGTGGGCCTTCTTCGTCAATATCGCGCAGATGACCTACAAGGGCCTGCTCGGCATCATGACCGGCAGCGCCGCCCTGATTGCTGACGCCATGCACTCGGGAGCCGATGTGGTCGCCAGCAGCGTGACCATGGCCAGCCTGAAGATCTCCGCCAAGCCGGCAGACGAGCGCCACCCCTATGGCTACGGCAACATTCAGTTCATCTCCTCGTCCATCGTCGGCATCATCCTGATTCTGGGAGCGATTTACCTGATCTATGAATCCTTCATGGCGATTCTCGCCGGCGAGATCAGTGCCCCCAATGTCGCCGCCGTGCTCGGTGCGGCCCTGTCCGCCCTGACCAACGAGCTGATGTACCGCTACCAGAGCTGTGTGGCCACGGAAAACAACAGCCCGGCGATCATGGCCAACGCCTGGGACAACCGCTCCGATGCCCTCTCCTCGGTGGCGGTGCTGGTGGGCATCATTATCGCCGTCATGGGCTTTCCCATTGCCGACAACCTCGCCGCCATCGCCGTGGGCTTCATGGTGGTACGCATCGGCGTCGAGCTGAACACAGACGCCATCAGCGGCCTGATGGACTCTTCCATCGAAATCGAAGACCTCAAGGAAGTCTATGACCTGGTCAACGACATCGACGGTGTCGAAGGCATCGCCTATCTGCGCGGCCGCAACGTCGGTGAAGACCTGCATGTGGAGATCAACGTCAAGGTCAACCGCAATCTGTCAGTCGCAGACTGTGATCGCATATCCGACATGATCACAGAGAAGGTGGAATATGAGATTGGCCACGTCAAGGACGTGCTGGTGTTGATGACCCCGGTAGAGGTTGTCGGCAAGAAGAAAAATCTGGTCATCCCCGATTCAGCCTAGGTAATACGACCATGAGCCACAAGCAGAAAATGGGTCCAGAGACCCTGATCATGATGGTTGCCTTGCTCTTCCTCCTGGTGCTGGCGGTGATGGCGGTGACGCCGGATGATCGTCCTGCCTCGCCGGGCAAGGGGGTTGCCCTGGTCGATAGCTCAATGCCTACCGGCATGGTGGTCGGTCAGGTAGCCGTTCCGCCGCAGCAGACACAGGCATTTCAATCTCAGGCCCAGGGACAGACAGTGGCGGCCCTGCAGCCCGCACTGATACGCCAGACCTTTCCCTACAAGGGCGTGGTCGATGGCTTTGTCAATCGTGATCCCGGTGGCTGGGGCCAGATTCACCTGCTGGTCAACGACGGTGCCGGCCTGATGCAGGACGTATCCTTGGCGCCGGAATGGTATCTGACCTTCCAGGGTTGCATTATTCGCCGTGGCCAGCATGTCGAGGGCGTAGGCTTTCATTTCGATGGCCTGACCCAGGGCGGCGTGCTCTACGCCAAGAACATCATCGTCAATGGCGTGCGTTGTCGCCTGCGCACCGATGAAGGCCTTGCCCTCTGGACCGATCAGCTGCGCTGAGGCCGGGCTGAGCATTCATGAGCTGGAACTCCAAGGTCCTCAAGCAACAGGCGGGCTGGCTGTTTGTGCTGCTGGTGCTGATTGGCTTTGCCATG
>JADGBD010000088.1 GCA_015231665.1 Gammaproteobacteria bacterium | reverse complement strand
AGTGTTGGTACAGGCCGGGGGCGACGAAGGCCCAGAACTGGTAGAGAATCCAAGGGATGGTGAGGAACACCGCCGCCACCAGGCTGAGCTTGAAGGGCGTCAGAAAGGGCGAGGCCACCTGGGTGGCGATCATCTGGGTGCCTTCCGGCAGGTGCGCCAGCAGGGGGCTGGCGATGAAGTGGTAGATGTCGTTGGCGAAGGGAAACAGCACCAACAGCAGGATGAGGATGCCGAGGATCATGCGCAACAGGCGGTCGCGCAGCTCCAACAGATGGGAAATGAAGGGCAGGCTGGCCTGGCTGTCAGTCATCTTTTTTCACATCGAGGTTCTTATTGTCGGCGCTCAGGGAGGTCTCGATGCGTTCCACCTCCTGCTTGACCCCGCCCAGACGGGCCTGCTCGTCAAGGATGCGTTTGAGCTCCTCGGCCTTTAGTTCCTTGTCGATATCCGCCTTGACGTTGCTGACAAAGGCACGCGCCCGCCCCAGCCATGCGCCGGTGGTGCGCGCCAGCCCCGGCAGGCGCTCGGGACCCACCACCACCAGGGCGACCACAGCCACCAGCAGCATCTCCATGAAGCCGACGTCAAACATGGCCAGCTAACCTGCCGAGATCAGATCTTGTCTTTGTTCTCGCCGGCCTTGTCCCTGCTGGCCTGGCCCTCGATGACCTCGCCCTCGCGCTTTTCGATCTGGACCTGATTCTGTGCCTGCTGGTCCTGCTCCTGCTGGGCCTCACCGTCCTTGATGGAGTTTTTGAAGCCCTTGACTGCGTTGCCCAGGTCAGCGCCGATGTTGCGCAGGCGCTTGGTGCCGAACAACAGCAGCACTATGACCAGAACGATCAACAACTGCCAGATACTGATGCCTCCAAAAATTCGCTGCGAATGTTGTTTTTCAGAATAAGGGTAACTGCTTGCTGCCCCGCTGCTCGAGGGGAGTTGGAAGAATTGGCCAGCGCAGTTAAAAAGGATGGGCGATGATACCCCAGTGCCGGGGTTGAGGCCATGGGCCAGAGCGGCGATAAGATTCAGTCCTGGCCGCGACGGGCCTTTTCCTCCAGCCCGGACAGGCCGAAGCGGCGCTGCAGCTCATCGAGTACCTGCTGCGGCTGCAGACCCTGCTGCGCCAGCAGTACCATCGAGTGAAACCAGAGGTCCGCCACCTCGTAGATGATCTTCTCCGGCACCCCGTCCTTGGCCGCCATCACCGTCTCGGTGGCCTCCTCGCCGATTTTCTTCAGGATCGAATCCAGGCCCTTGCTGTAGAGCTTGGCGACGTAAGAGGAATCCGGATCGGCGCCCTTGCGGCTCTCCAGCACCTCGGCCAGTTGGTTCAGTACATCAGTCATGGTTGCTCCAGAAATGGGGACGCAGAGCGCGCAAAGAAGCGCAAAGATCGCGGAGAAAATAATAGAAAATCTCTGCGTGCTCGGCGCTTCTTCGCGTTCTCTGCGTCCTAAATGCGAACTTCGACGCCGCGCTCGGCCATGTAGCGCTTGGCCTCGCCTATGCTGTACTCGGCGAAGTGGAAGATGCTGGCGGCGAGCACGGCGTCGGCCTTGCCCTCGGTGACGCCATCCACCAGATGCTGCAGGTTGCCGACGCCGCCGGAGGCGATCACCGGGATGCTGACGGCCTCGCTGATGCTGCGGGTCAGTTCATTGTCGAAACCGATCTTGGTACCGTCGCGGTCCATGCTGGTGAGCAGGATCTCGCCGGCGCCGTAGTCCTGCATCTTGCGCGCCCAGGCCACCGCATCCAGGCCGGTGGGCTTGCGCCCGCCGTGGGTGAATATCTCCCAGTGATGCCCGTTTTGATCAGGCACCCGCTTGGCGTCGATGGCGACGACGATGCACTGGGAGCCGAAGCGGTCGCACACCTCCTTGACGAACTCCGGGTTGAACACCGCCGCGGTGTTGATCGCTACCTTGTCGGCACCAGCGTTGAGCATGCGCAGCACGTCCTCGGGCTGGCGGATGCCGCCGCCGACGGTGAGCGGGATGAACACCTCGGAGGCCACCTGCTCCACCACATGCACCATGGTGGCGCGGTTGTCGGAGCTGGCGGTGATATCGAGAAAGGTGATCTCGTCGGCACCTTCCTGGTTGTAACGGCGGGCAATCTCCACCGGGTCACCGGCATCGCGGATCTCGACGAACTTGACCCCCTTGACCACACGGCCGTTGTCCACGTCCAGGCAGGGAATGATACGTTTGGCTAGCATGGGTTTGGATCTCTTATAGCCGGAACGCAAAGGGCGCCAAGGTCACGCAAAGAACGCAAAGGAAATCCAAAAATAATCTTTGCGACCTTTGCGCTGCTTTGCGTCCTTTGCGATCCCATGGGGTTAACTCAACTCGTCCGCCAGGCGCTGGCCTTCGGCGAAGTCCAGGGTGCCCTCGTAGATCGCCCGGCCGGTGATGGCGCCGGTGATATTGTCGGTATCCGCCGCGCACAGGCGGCGGATGTCGTCGAGGTTGGTGATGCCGCCGGAGGCGATGATGGGGATCTTCACGGCGTTGGGCAGGGCAGTGGTGGCCTCGACGTTACAACCGGTCAGCATGCCGTCGCGACCGATGGCGGTATAGACGATAGCGGAAACCCCGTCCTGCTCGAAGCGCTTGGCCAGCTCGCTGACCTCGATATCGGTGACCTCGGCCCAGCCGTTGATCGCCACCTTGCCGTCCTTGGCGTCGAGGCCGACGATGATGTGCCCGGGGAACTGGCGGCAGGCGCGTGCGACAAACTCGGGGTCCTTCACCGCCTGGGTGCCGATAATGCAGAACTGCACGCCGATGTTGAGATAGGCCTCGATGGTGGCCTCATCGCGGATACCGCCGCCGACCTGGATCGGCAACTGCGGCCAGGCCTCGCAGATGGCCTGGATCACCTCACCGTTGACCGGCTGGCCGGCGAAGGCGCCGTTCAGATCCACCAGATGCAAGCGGCGAGCGCCAGCCTGCACCCAGCGCGCCGCTGGGGCCAGGGGATCGGCATCAAATACCGTGTCGTCCTCCATGCGCCCCTGACGCAGGCGCACACAGTTGCCGTCTTTCAGATCAATGGCAGGTATCAGTAGCATGGTTTGTCCTGGATGATTGAAAAGTGTCCGCAAATGAACGCAAACTTTTGGACGCAGAGGACGCAAAGGAGCGCGGAGATCGCAGAGTTGTTCAAAAATTTCCTCTGCGTACTTTGCGCTACTCCGCGTTCTCTGCGTCCTTAAACCTGCCAGCGCACGAAGTTCTGCAGCAGGCGCAGGCCGTTGTCGGCGCTCTTTTCCGGGTGGAACTGCACGGCAAACAGGCTGCCCTTGGCGATGGCGCTGGTGAAGTCGATGCCGTAGTCGGTGGTGGCGGCGATCAGCCCGGTGTCTTGCGGCACCACGTGGTAACTGTGGACGAAGTAAAAGCGACTGCCCGGCTCTATGCCCGCCCAGAGGGGGTGCTCGCGGCTCGGCTGCACCCGGTTCCAGCCCATGTGCGGCACCTTCAGCTCGGATGCGGCAAAGCGCCGCACCTCGCCGGGAAACAGCCCGAGCAAATCCGTACCGCCATTCTCCTCGCTGTGGCTCAGCAGCACCTGCAAGCCCATGCAGATACCGAGAAAGGGCTTGCTGGTGGCAGCCTGACGGATGGCCTGGTTGAGCTGATGCTGACCGATAGCAGCCATGCAATCCCGCGCCGCGCCCTGACCGGGGAAGACCACGCGATCAGCGCTGGCAATCCAGGCCGGGTCATCGGTCACCCGCACCTCATCAGCGGCGGCGCAGACGTGCTCCACCGCCTTGGACACCGAGCGCAGGTTGCCCATGCCGTAGTCGATGACGGCGATCTTCTGCCCCATCAGAGGCTGCCCTTGGTGGAGGGCACAACATCGGCCATGCGCGGATCAGGGCTCAGGGCCATGCGCAGGGCGCGACCAAAAGCCTTGAATACCGTCTCGGCGATGTGATGGGCGTTGCGACCGCGCAGGCAATCCACATGCAGGGTCATGCCGGCATGATTGACCAGCCCCTGGAAGAATTCGTGGAACAGATCGACGTCGAAGCCGCCGAGCATGGCGCGCTGAAAATCCACCTGAAACTCCAGACCCGGCCGACCGGAGAGGTCGATCACCACCCGCGACAGGGCCTCGTCCAGAGGCACATAGGCGTGACCGTAGCGCACCAGGCCTTTCTTGTCACCGATGGCCTGGGCCAGGGCCTGACCCAGGCTGATGCCTATGTCCTCGACACTGTGGTGGGCGTCGATGTGCAGATCGCCGTCACAGCGGATGTCCAGGTCGATCAGCCCATGGCGGGCCACCTGATCGAGCATGTGCTCAAGAAAGGGGATGCCGGTGCTGAACTGGCCACGGCCGCTGCCGTCCAGGTTCAGCTCGACCCGAATCCGGGTCTCCAGGGTGTTGCGTTCAACAAGGGCAGCTCTGGGCATGGGTTTTCTCAGAAATCAGGGACGCAGAGGGCGCAGAGAAGCGCGAAGTACGCAGAGTTTTTCATTTCTCTGCGCGCTCTGCGCTACTTTGCGTTCTCTGCGTCGAAAATCGAAACAAACTCTAGCACATCAACCCTCCAGCCAGAAGGTTACCGGGCCGTCGTTGCACAGGCTCACTTGCATATCGGCGCCGAAGACGCCGCTGGCCACCGGCTGATGGCGCTCGCGGGCCAACTTTAGCAGTTGCTCGAACAACGCCCTGCCCTGCTGCGGTGGCGCCGCCGGGGTGAAGCTGGGTCGCATGCCCTTTTGCGTGTCCGCCGCCAGGGTGAACTGGGGCACCAGCAGCAGGCCACCCTGAATGTCCTGCAGGCTCAGGTTCATCTTGCCCTGCCCATCGGGGAAGATGCGGTAACCGAGCAGGCGCTGCAGCAGGCGCTCGGCGTTGGCCGGGCCATCCTCCCGCACCACGCCGATGAGGGCGAGGATACCGCGCTCGATGGCGCCGGTAGTCTCGCCGGCCACCACCACCCGCGCCTGGCTCACCCGCTGGATCAGGGCGATCATCCCAGGCCCTTAGGGCTAGCTCCGGCTGGCGCGCTTGCGGTCGTTTTCCGTGAGCAGTTTCTTGCGCAGGCGGATGTGGTTGGGGGTGACTTCCACCAGCTCGTCGTCGTCGATGAACTCCAGTGCCTGCTCCAGGGTGTGCACTACCGGCGGCGTCAGCACCTGGGCCTCGTCGGTGCCGGAGGCGCGCACGTTGGTCAGCTGCTTGCCCTTGAGCGCGTTGACCACCAGGTCGTTGTCGCGGGAGTGCAGGCCGATGATCATGCCCTCATAGACCTCGGCACCATGTCCGATGAACATGCGGCCACGCTCCTGCAGATTGAAGATGGCATTGGTCAGGGCCTTGCCGGGGGCGTTGGCGATGAGCACGCCGTTCTTGCGTTGACCGTAGTCGCCGCGCTTGAACGGGCCGTAGTGGTCGAACACGCTGTAGATCAGCCCCGAGCCCTGGGTGGCGGTGAGGAATTCGGTGCGAAAGCCGATCAGGCCGCGGGCCGGCATGATGTAGTCCAGGCGCACCCGGCCCTGGCCATCGGGGGCCATGTTTTTCAGGTCGCCGCCACGGGAGCCGAGCTTTTCCATCACCCCGCCCTGATGCTGTTCCTCCACATCCACGGTGACCTGCTCGAAGGGCTCCTGCGGTTCGCCATTGATGCTGCGGACTATGACCTCGGGGCGGGATACACCCAACTCGAAGCCCTCGCGGCGCATGTTTTCGATCAACACCGATAAATGCAGCTCGCCACGGCCGGAGACCCGGAACTTGTCCGGGTCCGAGCCCTGCTCCACGCGCAGGGCAACGTTGTGCACCAACTCCTGCTCCAGGCGTTCCTTGACCTGGCGGCTGGTAACGAACTTGCCATCACGTCCGGCAAAGGGCGAGTTGTTCACCTGGAAGGTCATGGTCACCGTCGGCTCATCCACCGACAGGGGCACCAGGGCCTCCACCGCATTGGGGTCGCAGAGGGTGTCGGAGATATTCAGCGGGTCCAGCCCGGTGAAGCAGACGAT
The DNA here is from genome assembly GCA_015231665.1 of Gammaproteobacteria bacterium. Lineage (GTDB taxonomy): Bacteria > Pseudomonadota > Gammaproteobacteria > Chromatiales > Chromatiaceae > Magnetovirga. The sequence continues at coordinate 1,707 of JADGBD010000088.1, read as the reverse complement.
GTCGCCGGCCTGGGCCTCAGCCACCTCCACCCGCTCCAGCCCCATGAAGCCGAAGAGTTGCAGCACCCGGCCATTGCGGCGGTTACCTTCCTTGTCCACCACGGTGACGGCGGTATTGCTCTTGACCCGGCCACGGCTGATACGGCCGATGCCGATGACGCCGACGTAGCTGTTGTAATCGAGCTGGGAGACCTGCAGCTGGAAGGGATCTTCCGGCTCCACCTGGGGCGGATCGACGATGAGCTGTAACAGGGGCTCCCTGTTGCCCTCGCGCACCGAGGCGTCCATGCCGGCAAAACCGCCCAGACCGGAGGCGTAGATCACCGGAAAGTCGAGCTGCTCATCGGTGGCGCCGAGGCGATCGAACAGGTCGAAGGTCTGATCCAGCGCCCAATCGGCCCGCGCCGCCGGGCGGTCGATCTTGTTGATCACGACGATGGGATGCAGGCCGCGGCGCAGGGCCTTCTCGGTGACGAAGCGGGTCTGCGGCATAGGGCCTTCCACCGCGTCCACCAGCAGCAGCACCGAGTCGACCATGGACAGCACCCGCTCCACCTCACCGCCAAAGTCGGCATGCCCGGGGGTATCGACGATGTTGATGCGATAGTCGCGCCAGCGGATGGCCGTGGGCTTTGCCAGGATGGTGATGCCGCGTTCCTTTTCCTGATCGTTGGAATCCATCACCCGCTCCACCGGGCCAAAACGATCGCCAAGGGTGCCGGATTGCTTGAGGAGTTCGTCAACCAGGGTGGTCTTGCCGTGGTCAACGTGGGCGATGATGGCGATATTGCGCAGGTTTTCTATCACGCGGGTATGCGCTGAGGAAAAAGGAGCGGAACTATACATCAGCGCGGCAGATGCCGGGGAGATATGCGTTGCCAGCTGCCAGCCTCCAGCAGTCAGCCGTCAGCTATTGGCGGTTTCCCACAAGCGGCCTTCGTGCAGATCGAGCTGGCGCTGGCAGCGGCCAGCGAAGGCGCGGTCGTGGGTCACCAGAATCAGGCCGGTGCTGCCCTGCAGGCCCAGCAGCAGGTCCTGAATCTGGCCGGCGGTGGTCTCATCCAGGTTGCCGGTGGGCTCGTCAGCGAACAGAATCCGCGGCTGGGTCACCAGCGCCCGGGCCAGGGCCACCCGCTGCTGTTCACCGCCGGAAAGGGCGCTGGGTGAATGGCGCAGACGGTGGCTCAGACCCACTTGGGCCAGCGCCTCGGTCGCGCGCTCCACCGCCTGGCCCATGCCAAACAGCTCCAGCGGCATCATCACGTTCTCCAAGGCATTCATCCCCGGCATCAGCTGAAAATTCTGGAAGACAAAGCCCACCTGGCGAGCGCGCAAACGGGCGCGCTGATCCTCCGACAGCGGCTCCAGGGGCTGGCCAAGCAGCTCCACCGAGCCCTGGGTGGGACTATCCAGCCCGGCCATGAGCGCCAGCAGAGTGGATTTGCCCGAGCCTGAGCGACCGACAATCGCCAGACTCTGACCGGGTTCGACACGCAGGCTGCAGCCCTTTAGGATGACCACCTCTTCTCCTGCGGAGGTCACTCGGTAATGCACGTCATTCAATTGCAACAGGGCTGGGGCATCCAAGGTTCTGCTTCTCTCAGTTGGTATTCTCTGCGCTGGTTTTCTTTGGGCTGGCTGGGTTGCGCGCTTTTGGGGCTGCTGCTGGCCCTACCCCTAAAGGCGCAGGCGACCGAGCGCTGGTTG
>JADGBD010000087.1 GCA_015231665.1 Gammaproteobacteria bacterium | reverse complement strand
GAGCGGGAATATGCCGTGCGCGTGCTCGGCGAGGTCAGCAAGGAGATGTTCTACCAACTGACCCACGGCATCGAGCTGGAGGACGGCAAGGCGCGGTTTGAGGAGATTGTCGAGTCCGGCGGCGAGAGTGCCAATCGCTGGTATCACGTGGTGCTGGTGGAGGGGCGCAACCGCGAGGTGCGGCGCATGTGGGAGGCGGTGGGCGCCAAGGTCAATCGTCTGATCCGGGTGCGCTACGGGCCCATCCTGCTGGGCAAGTACCCCAGGCTGGGCCAAGTGCGCGAGCTGGAGAGCGAGGAGGTCAAGGCCCTGCTGCGTCTGGTCGGGGGTAAATGAGTTTGCAGTTGCCGGGGGCGATCCTGCAGCGGGTCCATGCTGAGCTGCTGGCGGCCTATGGGCCCCAGGATTGGTGGCCGGCAGAGACGGATTTCGAGGTGATGGTCGGCGCCATCCTCACCCAGAACACCGCCTGGAGCAATGTGGAAAAAGCCATCGCCAATCTCCGCCAGGCCGATCTGCTCGACCCTCAACGCCTGGCTTTTATGGAACCCGGAGAACTGGCGCAGATCATACGCCCGGCAGGCTATTACAGCGTCAAGGCAAAACGGCTGCAGGCCTTCTGTCGGTTTTATCAGGAGCGGGGGGATGCGAAACTGCGCGCATTGGCCACCGAGCCTCTGCGCCAGGCGCTGCTGGCGGTGCATGGGGTAGGTCCGGAAACGGCGGATGACATGCTGCTCTATGCCTTTGCCAGGCCGGTGTTTGTCATCGATACCTATACCCGGCGACTGCTCAGTCGGCTGGGTCTATGCAGCGGCAAGGAGCCCTATGAAGTGCTGCGCCTGGCGATGGAGCAGGCCTTGCCGGCTGATGTGGCGCTCTACAACAGCTATCACGCCCTGATTGTGCAACATGCCAAGGCGTATTGCCGCAAGCAGCCGGCCTGCGCCGGCTGCCGCTTGCTGGCGCTCTGTCCTCAGGCGATTGGACCTTAGGCCATGACTTGATTGCGGCCGCTGTGCTTGGCGGCGTAGAGGGCCAGGTCGGCGCGCTGGAACAGCTCGTCGGCGCTCTCGCCATCACGCAGCTGGGCCACGCCAAAGCTGGATGAGAGGGTCAGGCCGGTGATGCCGCAGTGGTTTTCATCAAAGATGCGGCAGCGCAGGCGCTCGGCGAGCAGGCGGGTGCCATCAAGCGCGCTGTGCGGGGCGATGATGACGAATTCTTCACCGCCGTAGCGGTAGAACTGGTCGCCGCCGCGGATCACTTCCTGGGCTGCCAGACTGACCGACTTGAGCACCTGGTCGCCAAAACTGTGGCCTTGGGAGTCGTTGATTTTCTTAAAGTGATCTATGTCCATGACAATGATCGACAGGGGATGCTGGTGGCGATGGGCCAGTTCGATCTCGGCCATCAGATCGGCGTCAAAGGCAGCGCGGTTGCGCGCGCCGGTGAGGTGATCGAGAAAGGCCCGCTTGCTTGCCTTCTGGTAGAGCAGGGCATTGCGCAAGGGATAGAGGAGGACGTGCAGGTAATGCTCTACCCGCACCAGTTCCCGCTCGGAGTAGGGATGGGCCTTGTACAGATCCAGGGTGCCGAGAAAGTCACCATTGAGCACCAGATCGTAGGAGCAACTGTGGCCGCCGAGCACGCCGTGGGAGATGCCCGTCTTCTCACCGGGGTACTGATAGATCAGCCCGGTGTAGCCCAGGGGGCGGCTGCTTTCCCGGTAGAATTGATCCAGAACCCAGTTGCTGGAAAGCTGGCTGTGCAACAGACTGCCCAGCTTCAATAGGGCCAGGTTTTCGGTTTTGGCAATGCTGTGGCCGCGCTTGCTGGCCAGCCCGGCATTGGCTAAACCCGTGTTCGCCAGGCCCGAGTTGGTGGCTCCCTTGGGGAAGGTGGAGACCTGGGCGGTGCTGCTGTGAAGTTGCATTTCCATGGTGATGCTCTCGGTTGGGTTGATCTGAGCTCTCATAAGCGATAAGCGTGCCAGGTTTGCGTTGGAATGCCGGGTGGAACTGGTAAAAAGATTTAACCTATTGGTCTAATTACTGATGAAGCTATCTGATTTCGATTACCAGCTGCCGCCGGAGCTGATTGCCAACAGCCCTTGCGCCGAGCGCACCCAGAGCCGCCTACTGCATCTGACTGAGCTGGGGCCGCAGGACCGGGTGTTTGCGGATGTGGAGCAACTTCTGCGCCCGGGCGATCTGCTGGTGCTCAACAATACCCGGGTGATGCGGGCGCGCCTGTTTGGCCAGAAGGACAGCGGCGGCCAGGTGGAGGTCTTGCTGGAGCGACTGCTGGCGGAGGACCTGGCGCTGGCGCAGGTGCGCGCCAGTAAATCGCCAAAGCCGGGATCGCGCCTAAAAATTGGCGCTTACAGTCTCAGGGTGGAGGCGCGGCAGGCGGATTTTTTCCTGCTGCGTGCAGAAAATTGCCTCTGGCAGCCGCTCATGGCAGAGCTGGGGCACATGCCGTTGCCGCCCTATATCCAGCGTCAGGACGGACCTCTGGACGAGGAGCGCTACCAGACCGTGTTCGCCCGCAACCCCGGCGCGGTGGCTGCACCCACCGCCGGCCTGCATTTCGATCAGGTTCTGTTGCAGCGCCTGCAGGCCAAGGGGGTGGAACTGGCCGAGGTGACCCTGCATGTGGGTGCCGGCACCTTTCAGCCGGTGCGGGTGGAGGATATCGCCAGCCATCAGATGCACAGCGAGCAGTTGGAAGTGTCTGCCGAGGTCTGTGCCCAGGTGGCGGCAACCCGTTGCCGCGGCGGCCGGGTGATTGCCGTCGGCACCACCTGCGTGCGCAGCCTGGAAACTGCTGCCAGCGGCGGCTGTTTGCAGCCCTATCGGGGGGAGACCCGGCTTTTCATTACCCCGGGTTTTGAGTTTCGCGTGGTCGATGGGTTGATCACCAACTTCCATCTGCCCCAATCGACCCTGCTGATGCTGGTCTGCGCCTTTGCCGGTTTTACTGAAGTGATGGCGGCCTACGCCCATGCCGTGGCTCAGGGCTATAGATTCTTCAGCTACGGCGATGCCATGTTTCTGCAGGCAAAAAAAAGGCGCGGTAACTGAATACCGCGCCAAACCACCAAAGGAGGATGGAGGAGTGCCGATCCGCCATGAGCGAATCAGTACATTACTATTATCTAAAATGCTCATAGAGCCGTCAACCGGAATTTTTCATCAATGCAGTTTCGCCTTCTCTCCCAGCAGGGTCTGGCCCGTCGCGGTCGGCTTGAGTTTCAGCGCGGCTCGGTGGAGACCCCGGCCTTCATGCCGGTGGGCACCTACGGCACGGTCAAGGCGATGACACCGGAGGAGCTGCGGCAGGTTGGGGCGCAGATCATTCTTGGCAACACCTTTCATTTGATGCTCCGGCCGGGTGCGGATCTGATCGCGCGGCTGGGCGATCTGCATGCCTTCATGCACTGGGACGGGCCAATCCTCACCGACTCCGGCGGCTTTCAGGTGTTCAGCCTGGGTGATCTGCGTAAGATCAGCGAGGAGGGTGTGACCTTCGCATCGCCCATCGATGGCTCGCGGGTGTTTCTCGGTCCGGAGGAATCCATGGCGGTGCAGCGCGCTTTGGGTTCTGACATCGTCATGATCTTTGACGAATGCACGCCCTATCCGGCCAGTTTCGAGCAGGCGCAAAGCTCGATGGAGCTGTCGCTGCGCTGGGCGCTGCGTTCCAAGCGGGCCCATGATGACAATCCCAACGCCCTGTTCGGCATAGTCCAGGGCGGCATGTACCCGGAACTGCGCCAGCGCTCGGTCGAAGGCCTGCTGCAGATCGGCTTTGACGGCTACGCCATCGGCGGTCTGTCGGTGGGTGAGCCGGCGCAGGAACGCCAGCAGGTGCTCGATGCCCTGGCGCAGCTGATGCCCGAGCAGGCGCCGCGCTATCTGATGGGGGTGGGCAAGCCGGAGGACATAGTCGAGGCCGTGCTGCGCGGGGTGGATATGTTCGATTGCGTAATTCCCACCCGCAACGCCCGCAACGGCCATCTGTTTGTCCATCAGGGGGTGGTCAAGATTCGCAACGCCCGCCACCGGGACGACGAGGGTCCCCTCGACCCCCTGTGCGATTGCTACACCTGCCGTAACTACAGCCGTGCCTATTTGCATCATCTGGACAAGTGCAACGAAATCCTCGGTGCCCGCCTGAACACCTGGCACAACCTGCATTACTATCAAAGGCTGATGGCCGGGCTGCGTCAAGCCATCGAGCAACAGCGGCTGGCCGAGTACGTGCGCGAATTTTATGCCCTGCGCTCTGGTAATTGAGAAAGATCAATGTAACCATTTCCGCTGTGCCTAAGCTGGCGTAGCCGGAATCTAAAAGGACGCAGAGAACGCCGAGAAGCGCGGAGATCGCGGAGTTGGCTGATTGTTCGTCCAAGCAGAAAAATTCAACCCAAAAACAGTATTTAGCCACGGAGCCACGGAGCCACGGAGCACACACAGAAAATTTAATCGGTTAAAGAGGGAAGATTCAATACCTTATTAGGTGAGTGCAATCATTATCCTAACTTATTGAAAAAAATCTGTAATAGCTGTGTCTCTGTGGCTTAATTGAGGGATTTAGGTTAAGTGCTCTGCGCTGCTTTGCGCACTCTGCGTCCTGTTTTTAATGGCACTGTTTGGGCCTAATTTAATGAAGGTTATGAGATTGTCCCATGCCTAAGTACCTGAAACTTCTTGCGCTGCTCCTCCCGGCCCTCTGGCTGGGCTCGTCCCCTGTGGTGGCGGCAGAGCCTGAGATGGAATGTGGCAGCCACCAGCTCGGCGAAACCCGCTGTGCCCTCGCCGAGCGCGGTCTGATCGAGCTGGTGGAGCAGGTCTCGCGCGCCTTCTGCGATGAGGGTCGGACCTGGGGCTATGACGCCGAAGGCCTCTGGACCAAGGAGCGCTGCCGGGCGATCTTTCGCATCCATCCCAAATACCAGGGCCAAAGCCTGCAGCGGGCCGACCTGAGTCCGCCGGCCAAGCCCGAATCGGCCTTGCCGCCGCAGGAGTCGAGCCTGCCGGCGGACCAGATTGCCGATGTCTATTGCGCCAGCCCCTACAACCGCTACCAGCATTGCGATGCCAACACCCGCGGTCGCAGCATGCAGCTGGTGCACGAATTTTCTGATCACGCCTGTGATTACGGTCGCACCTGGGGCTACAACAGCCGCGGCATCTGGGTGGATCGCGGCTGCATCGGCTTGTTTCGGATGAAGCGTTTGGTGGTGCCGCCGCCGCGCATCCTGCCAGTGCGCTGCGAAGGCGAGGGCAACAGGCGGGTACACTGTCCGGTGCAGAATCTGGGTTATGTCGAGCTGCGCTCGGCCCTCTCCGATAGCCCCTGCCGCAAGGGCGAACACTGGGGCGTGGAGCAGCAGGGCATCTGGGTGCAGGGCGATTGTCGCGCCCTGTTCAATGTGGTGGAGCGGGGCACCGGCTTGCCGGTCTGGCTCTACGGTGAGTTTGAGGGTATGGATGCAAGCCGTGGTGAGACCCTGGGGTTGCACATTGGCAGCAACGGCCATGTGCGCGCCAGTCGCAACGACCGGCCGATCCATGCGGATATAGATGGCGATCTGCTGACCTTGGGCGGCGAGCCCTACGAAATCGCCAAGTCCAGGGGCGGCTTTCGCGCCGAGAGCACCCGCGCGGCCCGGTTCAAGTCCATCGCCTTCAAGCGTCTGGATTGAACTGTGGCATAATGCCCCGCCGAAATTCTTAACTGGAGTGGTTGACCCATGAGTTTCTTCATTTCTGATGCCTTTGCCGAAGCCGCACCCATGGCGGCCGGCCAGCCGAGCATGATCGAAGGCCTGCTTTTTCCCATAGGCCTGTTCGCGATTTTTTACTTCTTCTTCATCCGTCCGCAGATCAAACGCCAGAAGGAACACAAAAAGCTGGTGGATGCCCTGGGCAAGGGCGATGAGGTACAGACCGAGGGCGGTATCATGGGCCGGATCACCGAGCTCAACGAAGACTACGTCAAGGTGGAGGTGGCCGAGAATACGGTGATGACCTTCCGCCGCGGCTCGGTCCTGGCGGTATTGCCCAAGGGTACCCTCAAGGAAATCTAGCCTCCATCGCCAGGGACCGGGCGGCTGGTCTGGGCTGGGTTTGCCAAGCCCGACCTTTGATGCCGCCTGGCCCCTGGCCGATCGCATTGCCTGTTCGGAAAAGCCATGAATCGTTACTCCCTGTGGAAGAATCTGCTGGTGCTGCTGGTCGTCCTGACCGGTCTGGTGCTGGCTCTGCCCAATCTGTTTGAACAGAATCCCTCCATCGAGATCGCCGCCCTGCGCGATGCCAAAGTCGATGAACCCCTGCGCCAGCGGGTGATGGAGCAACTCAAACAGGCTGATATCCCGCTGCACGCGGCCGAGTTCAAGGGTGAGCGGCTGCTGCTGCGTTTTGCCAGCTCCGGCGATCAACTGCGTGCCCAGGAGCACCTGCAAGGGCGTATTGGTGACAACCTGAGCATGGCCCTGACCCTGTCGCCCAACCTGCCGGGCTGGATGGTATCCGTCGGCCTGCAGCCCATGTACCTGGGGCTGGATTTGCGCGGCGGCATCCATGTGCTGATCGATGTGGACATGGACGCGGCGCTGAAGCAGACCCAGGAACGCTATGTCGATGACATCCGCACCCATCTGCGCGAGCAGAAACTGCGCTATCGCACCCTGCGTCAGGAGGGCGATGCGATCCAGGTCCGCTTCAGCGATGCGGACACGCGCAATCAGGCGCGCACTGCTCTGGGCAACGAGTTTCGCAGCCTGGAGATACGCGAGGAGGATGGCGCTGGCGAATTCAACCTGCTCCTGCTGATGAATCAGGCCGAACAGCAGGCGGTGAAGAAGTTTGCCCTGGAGCAGAACATCACCACCCTGCGCAATCGGGTCAACTCTTTGGGCGTGGCTGAGCCGGTGATCCAGCAGCAGGGCGAGCGGCGCATCGTCGTTCAGCTGCCCGGCGCTCAGGATCCTTCCAAGCTGAAGGAACTGCTCGGTGCCACCGCCACCCTGGAATACCGTCTGGCGGATACCCAGAACAGTGTCGAAGATGCCCTGGCAGGCAAGGTGCCGGCCAGTTCCCGCCTCTACAAGACCCGCGAAGGCCAGCCGGTGCTGCTGAAGAAGCAGGTGATAGTCACCGGCAACCAGATCACCGACGCCGCCTCGGGGTTTGATTCCCGTACCGGCCAGCCCATGGTCAGCGTCAGCCTCGACGGGCAGGGCGCCCGGCGCATGCGCAATGTCACCAACGAGAATGTCGGTCAGCCGATGGCGGTGGTGTTCATCGAAAACCGCACCATCACCCGCTTGGTGGACGGCAAGCCGGTCAAGCACAAGCAGGTGATCGAGGAGGTCATCAGCATAGCCAATATCCTCGAACCCTTCGGTCGGCGTTTCCAGACCACCGGCCTGGATAACCCCAATGAGGCGCGGGATCTGGCCCTGCTGCTGCGTGCCGGGGCCCTGGCGGCACCTATTGAGATTGTCGAGGAGCGCACCATAGGCCCGAGCCTGGGCCAGGACAATATCGATCAGGGCTTCATGTCGGTGATGATCGGTCTGGCGGGTGTGATGCTGTTCATGCTGATCTACTACCGCCTGTTCGGCCTGGTGGCCAATCTGGCCTTGATGGTGAATCTGGTGATGATCATCGCCGTGCTGTCCCTGCTCCAGGCCACCCTGACCCTGCCGGGGATTGCCGGCATAGTCCTCACCGTGGGTATGGCGGTGGATGCCAACGTGCTGATCTTTGAGCGCATCCGCGAGGAAATCCGCAACGGCAGTA
>JADGBD010000086.1:5108-7873 GCA_015231665.1 Gammaproteobacteria bacterium | reverse complement strand
ATGATGCGCATGAAATGGGCGATCTCGGGGGTGAAACGGCGAATCTCCAGGTTCTGGTCGAGAAACAGGGTGGCAACGCGGATATTCCCCAGCAGGTTATCCAGATCGTTGTTGACCTCGGTGAGCTCGGCGATCTTGCTCTGGTGCTCGGCGTTGACCGTGTACAGCTCCTCGTTGACCGATTGCAGCTCCTCGTTGGTGGATTGCAGTTCCTCGTTGCTGGCCAGCAGTTCCTCGTTGGTGGCCTGGAGCTCTTCGTTGGAGGTCTCCAGCTCCTCCACCGTGGCCTGCAGATTCTCGCGGGTGAATTGCAGCTCCTGCTCCAGGTCGTTGATGCGCTGTTCCGCCTCCTTGCCAACGTCGTAGGTCAGGCCGCTGCCGGGACGTGACTGGTCGCTGACCACCACTTCCTCGATGAACACGCCGAGCAGCACATCCTGGGCCTTGGTCTTGGGCAGCGGGATGATGTGCATGTTGACCGTGCGATTGGCGCCCTCGGCATCGTGCAGGTGGATGTTGGTGTAGTGCACCTCCTCCTGCTTTTTCAGCACCTTCTGCACCCCGGTGGCCAGGGGGATGGCCAGGTCCTTGCGCACCAGGCGGCTGAGGTCGGTGATCATCTTGCCGGAGGGAAAGCGCAGATAGCCGCTGGCGTCGCCGGTCATGTGCAGCAGGTCCATGCGCTCGTTGATCACCAGGGTGAAGGGCAGATAACGCTCGCTCACCCCCTGCAGCAGGCGATCGAGCAGGCGCTCCTCCTCGTGCAGGTTCTGCCGGTAGGCCTGGCCCATGATCATGCTCGCCGGGCGCGACAACCGGGTACCGATGTCGAAATTGGCCGCCTGCTCGGAGAGCACGTCGCGGCGCTTGCGCCCGCGGGAGCGATGCAGCTTCCACTTGTGGTGCAGGGGCTCGAAGTAGTCGCCCATTTCGCCGGTGGTCTCGCTGGTGCCGAGCAGCAGAATGCCGCCGGCATTGAGGGAGAAGTTGAACAACTCCATCACCCGCTGCTGCAACACCGGCTGCAAATAGATGAGCAGGTTGCGACAGCTGATCAGGCCGATGTTGGTGAAGGGCGGGTCCTTGATCACATTGTGCTGGGCGAACACCACCATCTCGCGGATGTGGCGGGCGATGAGGAAGTCCTTCTCACGGCGGTGAAAATACTTGGCCAGATAGTTGGCCGGCACATCGGCGGAGATGCTCTCCGGATAGATACCGGCTCCGGCGATAGCGATGGCCTCCCGGTCCACATCGGTGGCGAAGATCTTGATCTCCAGCAGCTTGCCCAGGTTCAACATGACCTCGTGGCAGAGAATGGCCAGAGTGTAGGCCTCCTCACCGGTGGAACAACCCGCCACCCACATGCGCAGGGAGCCGGTCTCGGTGCGTTCGATCAACTCCGGCAGCCATTTCTCCTGCAGTTGCTTGAACACCTGGGGGTCGCGGAAGAAATTGGTCACGCCGATGAGCAAATCGCGATACAGGGTCTCCACCTCGCCGGGGTAGCGCTCCAGATAACGCAGGTAATCGCGCAGGCTGAGGATCTGGTTGACGCTCATGCGCCGCTCGATCCGCCGCACCATGGTACTGGGCTTGTAGTAGGTAAAATCCAGGCCGCTCTTCTCGCGCAGCAGGGCAAAGATGCCGTTGGTGCTGTCCTCATCGTTGAGCAGGGCGTCGCTGCGATCGGCCTTGTTGGCGTAAGGGTGCTTGATGTAGGACACCAGCTGCTGGGGCATGTCCTCCGGTGCCAGGATGTAGTCCACCAGGCCGGTGGCGATGGCCGAGCGCGGCATGCCGTCAAAGGCGGCGCTGTCCTCGTTCTGCACCATCACCATACCGACCTTTTCCTTGATCGCCCGCACCCCGCGGGTGCCGTCCGAGCCGGTGCCGGAGAGGATGATGGCCACTGCCTTGTCGCCCTGATCCTCCGCCAGCGAGGTGAGAAAGATGTCGATGGGCAGGTTGATGCCGCCGTGACGGTCCTGCTCATTGAGCAACAGCTTGCCGTGGAAGATGCGCAGATCGTGGTTGGGTGGGATCAGATAGATGTGGTTGGACTCCACCAGCATGCCCTCGGTGGCCCGGCTCAGGGGCATCTCGGTGCGCTTGGAGAGCAGCTCCAGCATCAGGCTCTTGTGGTCCGGGGAAAGATGTTGCACGACGATGAAGGCGCAGCCGCTGTCCGGCGGCATGTTCTTGAAGAAGGTATCTATGGCCTCCAGACCGCCGGCGGAAGCGCCAATGCCAACATAATGGGAAGGACTCTGCGGGCTTGCCGCCGTCGAGGTGCTGGGCATGGGTGCGTTTCCGATAATCTTGCCCCGAGGGGCTGCTGGGTTGATCGCCCAGCATAGTAGTCGCTGATTTAGCCCTTGAATAGAAGGAAACTACTCCATTATTAGAGTATAGTTACTCAATATTAGTCTATCATAAACAGCTTAACCAGACGCAATATGCAACAATATCACTATCCCTCGGTGTACCTGATCAACCCGGACCGGGTCAGCAGCAGCGTCACCAGCGGCATGCTTGCCACCGCCAATATCCGCAGCCAGAGCTTCGAATCCCCCAGCCAACTGCTGCGCAATCTGCCCCTGGCCGCACCGGCCTGCATCATGTTCGATTTCGTCATGCCGGAGATGAGCGGCCTGCAGCTGATGCAGATGCTGCGCCGCAATGACTGCCACCACCCCTGCATCCTCGCCTCCTCCCGCGCCGAGCCGGACAACATAGTCCAGGCGATGAACCGCGGCGCCTTC
>JADGBD010000086.1:0-5098 GCA_015231665.1 Gammaproteobacteria bacterium | reverse complement strand
GCCGTTTCAATCGCTGGAGTTGGTGGAAACGGTGCAGCGGGCGCTGCATCAGCATCAGGCCCTCTACCCGCACATCGATGAGGCACTGGTCTACCGCCGCCTGCGCGCCGCCCTCAGCCTGCGCGAGCAGCAAGTACTGATGCAGCTGGAAATGGGCAAATCGGCGCGGGAAGTGGCAGCCGAACTGCAACTGAGCTTTCGCACCGTGGAGAACCACCGCCTGCGCCTGCTGCGCAAGCTCAACCTGAACAACAGCACCCAGCTGATTCAACGGGTCACCGCCCTCAAGCTGCTGCGCGCCTGCGGAGTGATGGACTGATGGCGAAAATTCTCAGCCCAAAAATACTCAGCAAAACGCTGGAAATGAGCTTAAATGGGAAGTGTGGGGAGGATATTTCACCTCCAAAGCGGACAGGCGCTAATTCCTGAGAGAGTGCTACATGCATTGACCCCTCCGGCGCTACCGGAGGGGTTTTTTTATGCCCTTGACCCAAGCAGGCGTGCTTGGCTACTCCTTCAAACTTCACCCTTCACCCTTCACCCTTCAAACTTTAAAGAAGTATCTGCTCCACGCCGCCGTTTTGCAGCTGGCGCAGGTAGTCCTGTTGCCAGTTCAGCCCCAGTCGCTGCTCCGCCAGTTCCACGACGATGTAGCGCGGTTTCAGGCCGGTTTGCTCGGTGTAGCGGCTCAGGCCCTGCTGGCAGGCGGGGCAGCTGGTGAGCAGGCGGGTTTCGCCACCTGCGCTGCCGGCCTGGGCATCCAGCTGGGCACGGGCCTTGTCCAGCTCCTCTTGCTTGCGGAAGCGCAGCTGATTGGCGATATCCGGCCGGGCCGTGCCCAGGGTGCCAGCCTCGCCGCAGCAGCGTTCGGTCTGCACCACCGGCCGGGCGAGCAGGCGCTGCGCCACGCCAAGGGGGGACTGGGTCTTGATCGGGCTGTGGCAGGGGTCGTGATAGAGGTATTGGCGCTGGCTGGCGGGCTCCGCGCCCAGACCCTTTTCCAGCAGGAACTCATGGATATCCAGCAAGCGGCAGCCGGGGAAAATGCGCTCGAATTCGTACTGCAGCAGCTGGTCCATGCAGGTGCCGCAGCTCACCACCACCGTCTGGATATCCAAATAATTCAATGTATTGGCGACACGGTGAAAGAGCACCCGGTTCTGCGTGCTGATCTGCCGACCCAGGGCCGCCTGACCCACCGCGGTCTGCGGGTAGCCGCAGCACAGGTAGCCCGGCGGCAGCACGGTGCGCACCCCGGCCTCGCCGAGCATGGCCAGGGTGGCCAGGCTGATTTCGGTAAACAGGCGCTCGGAGCCGCAGCCGGGGAAGTAGAACACCGCCTCGGACTCGTCGCTGACGCGCTGAGGGTTGTGCAGTATGGGCACACGGCTGGCGTCCTCCAGCTGCAGCAGAGACCTGAGGCTGGGGCCGGTCAGCTGCACGCGAACGCCGTGCTGCAGACTGTTGCTGATCAGCGCTTTGGGCGCTCCCGAGCTGGCAGCAGGCAGGCTGCCGGGGCGCTTGAGCAGGCCGAAGCGCTTGAACAGCCCATGGCCCAGGTTGATGCCGGCAAAACCACCCTTGAGCAGCAGCAGGCGCAGCAGCTCTATGCCCTTGGGATGATGCAGGTTGAGGAAGGCCAGCGCCGCCTTGGCCAGCAGGCTGGCGCGCTTTTGCCCGCGCTCCACCAGGATCTTGCGCATCCGCGTGGTGACATCGCCAAAGTCGATATTCACCGGGCAGGGGTTGAAGCATTTGTGGCAGACGGTGCAGTGGTCCGCCAGATCGTTCATCTCGGCGAAGTGGTTGCGGGAGATGCCGCGGCGGGTCTGCTCCTCGTAAAGAAAGGCCTCGATGATCAGGCTGGCGCCGAGGATTTTGTTGCGCGGCGAGTAGAGCAGGTTGGCCCGCGGCACGTGGGTCATGCACACCGGCTTGCACTTGCCGCAGCGCAGGCAGTGCTTGATATCGTCGTTGAGATCGCCCAGCTCGCTTTCTTCCAGAATCAGCGCCTCCTGCTCCACCAGTTGCAGCGAGGGGGTGTAGGCCCGCTCCAGGCCGGCGCCAGCGAGCAGCTTGCCCTGATTGAAATGGCCCTGGGGGTCGATACGCTGCTTGTACTCGGCAAAGGCCGCCAGCTTGTCCGCCTGCAGGTACTGCAGCTTGGTCAGGCCGATGCCGTGCTCACCGGAGATGACGCCGCCGAGGGACTCGGCCAGGTGCATGATGCGATCCACCAGACGGTCGGCCTCGCGCAGCATGCGGTAGTTCTGCGAATGCACCGGGATGTTGGTGTGCACATTGCCATCACCGGCGTGCATATGCAGGGCGACGAACAGCCGCGCGTTGCGCAGCCGAGCGTGGATGTCGATAAACCGCCCGCGCACCCCGGCCAGCTCCTCGCCGCTGAAAATCTCCGCCAGCGGCTGACCGATCTCGCGGCGATAGGAGTGCACCAGCCGGCGGCGCAGCATCAGCTCCAGCAGAGTGTCGGCCCCATCGGCAAGCTGAGCCTGGCGCGACAGCAGCTCGGGGAACTCGGCAGCAGGCCGATCCAGCCCGTCCAGCACCACCTGCCAGCAGGCCATGGATTGCGCCAACAGAGCCAGCGCCGCCTGGCGCTTGCCGGCGATAATGGCGCTGTTTTCCTCGGAGGCCTCGAAGTTGTCGCTGTAGCGCACCTCAGGCAGATCACCGCTCAGGTACTCTTGCAACCCCGCCATGATCTCCAGCTTGTTGGCGATGGACTGCTCGATGTTGATCCGCTCTATGCCCTGGCTGTATTCGGCCAGGCGCTCCAGGGGGATGACCACGTCCTCGTTGATCTTGAAGGCGTTGGTGTGGGCGGAGATGGCAGCAGTGCGCGAGCGATCCAACCAGAAGCGCCGCCGCGCCTCCGGGCTCTTGGCGATGAAGCCCTCGGCACCGCGCCGCGCCACCAGTTCCACCAGCGCGCTGCAGCTCTGCTCCAGCAAGGCCTCGTCGTCGCTGATCAGGTCCGCCAACAGCACCATCTTCGGCCGTTGCGAGCGGGCGGATTTCACCGCGTACTTCACCGCCTTGATGTAGCGCTCGTCCAGATGCTCCAGGCCTAGCAGCTGCACCCCGGCAGTGGCTTCTACCTGCTGCATCAGCTCGACGATGGCCGGCACCGCCAGAGCGATGTCATCGCCGAAGAACTCCAGGCAGAGGGTGCGGATATGCGCCGGCATCCGGTGCAGGATGAAGCGTGCCGAGGTGATCAGGCCGTCGCAGCCTTCCTTCTGCACCCCCGGCAGGCCGGCGAGGAACTTGTCGGTGACGTCCTTGCCCAGGCCCTGCTTGCGAAACAGCTGGCCGGGCATGCTGAGAATTTCCTCACCCCCATCCTGGCGTTTGAGGCGAAAGCGCACCTGTTGCTGCAGGTGAATCTTGCCCAGATTGTGCTCCAGCCGTTCCACCTCCAGCCGCTGGCCGTCGGGCATGACCATGCGCCAAGAGGCCAGGTTGTCCAGGGTCGTGCCCCAGAGCAGGGCCTTCTTGCCGCCGGCGTTCATGGCGATGTTGCCGCCGATGGTGGAGGCATCCTGGGAGGTGGGATCGACGGCGAAGGCCAGGCCGTGGCGCCCCGCCAGCTCGGAGACGCGGCGGGTGACCACCCCTGCGCCCACCTCCACGGTGGCCACCTCTTGCTCCACACCGGGGAGCTGGCGGTATTCCACCGCACCGATGCGCTCCAACTTCTCGGTGTTGATCACCGCCGACAGGGGCGTCAGGGGTACCGCCGAGCCGGTGTAACCGGTGCCGCCACCGCGGGGGATCAGGGTCAGACCCAGTTCGATGCAGGTCCGCACCAGCTCGGCCACCTCCTCCTCGGTGTCCGGGGTGAGCACCACCAAGGGCAGCTCCACGCGCCAGTCGGTGGCATCGGTAGCATGAGCGACGCGAGCGGTGGCGGAAAAGTCGATGTTATCGCGCCGGGTGATCTTCAGCAGACGCTTGAGCACCGCCTGGCGCAGCTCCTGCTGGCGCGCCAGGGCCTGCTCGAATGCCTCCACCGCGTTACGTGCCAGGCCTAACAGCTCAATCGCCATCTGGTTGCCATCGGTGCGCTGCTCGAACTGCTCCAGCCGGTGTTGCAGCGCGCCGATCAGCGCCTGGCGGCGCTTGGGATTGGCCAGCAGGTCGTCCTGCAGCAGGGGGTTGCGGCTGACCACCCAGATGTCGCCGAGCATCTCGAACAGCATCCGCGCCGAGCGGCCGGTGCGGCGGGTACCGCGCAGTTGCTCGATCAGCCGCCAGCCGGGCTCGCCAAGAAAGCGGATGACGATCTCGCGGTCGGAGAAGGAGGTGTAGTTGTAGGGGATTTCGCGGATGCGGGGCTGGGTCATGGCGATCACTCTCGGCGCGGGCTCGCTATTGTAGCCCCTCGACCAAGAAATGGCGGAATTTTGCGTTGCAGCATTGGTGCGGTAAGTGGCAGGCGGGTGAGATCGGGACGCAGAGGGCGCAAAGGAGCGCAGAGGACGCAGAGGAATGAATGTAAAACCGGTATAACTCTGCGATCTCTGCGCTTCTCCGCGGCCTCTGCGTCCTGAAGGCCGTTCAGAGAATCCGGAGGATTTTGCAGGCGATCTGATATTGGCCCGAGTCGGCCTGGCTGCAGCGGACCACCTCCAGCTCGGCTTCCAGCGGCGGGGTGATGGGGTGACCGGGGATGATGCGCACCTGCACCTGGTCGGCCTCTGCCAGGGCGAAGTCCGTCAGCAGCAGCATACCGGCGGCGCTCAGGTCGCTGACGCGGCATTCCCGATGAGCGCTGTCTCCCCGCAGGATCAGTTGCGCCTCGGCCTCAACGGACATACGCAGAAAATCACGGTTATCGCCGATGATCATGTTCTCTCCCAGAGGCCAGTGAAGGGATATTCAGGAGCTTATCCGTTAAGAATAGGTAACTGATTACTCCCTCTCCCCCAAGGGGCGAGGGGCTTAACAGCCTGAGTCATTGGGTTTTAAATCCAAATCTCTGCGCTCTCCGCGCTCCTTTGCGCCATCTGCGTCCTTTTACTGTGAAACAACATTGCCGCCTGTCAATCTGGGAGCTTCGAGCCCTGGCTCG
>JADGBD010000085.1:750-7905 GCA_015231665.1 Gammaproteobacteria bacterium | reverse complement strand
CCTCAAGGCGGAGCGTCGCTGCTTTGAATGCGGCGGCCGCAGCGGTTGTCCCTGATGGTTCAGCTGCCAGCGGCCAGCTTAATCGGACCTACCAACTGATGTAGGCAAAGCCGCGCTCCTGCAGCAGCATCAGGTCTTCCGAGCCCACCGGCACCACTTTGGCGAAGGGCAGCAGGTCCGCATCGGTCCAGTTCAGGCTTTTCATGGTGTTGCCGCAGGCGTGAAAGGCCACGCCGTAGCTGGCCAGGGAGGCGGCGCGCTGTTGGTGAATCTCCGCCACCGGCCGGCCGGGTTTCTTGCCCAGCAGATGCAGGCCAGCGCCAAAACAGGCAACGACGATTTCCACATCATCGCCATGCTTGCGAATCAACTCACCCACCGCAAACAGGATATGGCCGAAATAATCGTCATCGGCCTTGTTGCACTGAAACACCACATGGTGGGTGGAATCATCCTCCATGTGGGTCTCGGTATGATGGGCCAGCGCCGGCAGGCTGATGGCGGCGCCGAGGCCGACCAGGCCCTTGAGCAGGCTGCGACGGCTGATGGGATGGGTATGCATGGCGGATACTCCTCGTTTAGGGACGCAGAGAGCGCAAAGAAGCGCGGAGATCGCAGAGTTGATAGTGAAATTGACGGTTAAGCTAGTGATACACAGGGAGCACATTGACTATGCTCTGCGGCTCAGTGGCTTAAGTTCAGTCTACAAAAACTCTGCGATCTCTGCGCTTCTCCGCGTCCTCTGCGTCCAGTTTTAAGACCCCCTTTGTATCATTGCCCCGCCTGCAGGTGAAGGCCCCTGCTACAATTCCGCCATGCTCACAGCCACACCGATTTTCTCCTACCGCAAATACTGGCCGCACAAGTTCGGCCCGGCGCCCTTTTTGCCCATGTCCCGGGCGGAGATGGACGAGCTGGGCTGGGACAGCTGTGATGTCGTCCTGGTCACCGGCGATGCCTATGTGGATCACCCCAGCTTCGGCATGGCGGTGATCGGCCGGGTGCTGGAGGCCCAGGGCTTTCGCGTCGGCATCATCGCCCAGCCGGACTGGAACGACACGGCGGATTTTTGCCGCCTGGGCCGGCCCAATCTCTATTTCGGCGTCACCGGCGGCAACATGGACTCCATGGTCAACCGCTACACCTCGGACCGGCGCATTCGCTCCGACGATGCCTACACCCCCGGTGGCGAGGGCGGCAAGCGCCCGGATCGTGCCGTGCTGGTGTACAGCCAGCGCTGCCGCGAGGCCTACAAGGAGGTGCCTATCGTCATCGGTGGCATCGAGGCCAGCCTGCGGCGCATCGCCCACTACGATTACTGGTCGGACAAGGTGCGCCGCTCGGTGCTGCTCGATAGCAAGGCCGACATTCTGCTTTACGGCAACGCCGAGCGGGCGGTGGTGGAGCTGACCCATCGCCTCGCCGCCGGCGAGCCCATGGAGCAGATCAGCGATCTGCGCGGTAGTGTCATCGTCCATCAGGGCTTGGCCGAGGGCTGGCGCGAGATCGACGCCAGCAGTCTGGATGATCTGCCCGCCCCGCGCGGCGAGCGCGATCGCGCCCATGAGGCGCTGCGCCTGCCCGCCTACGAGCAGGTGCGGGACGACCCTGCCCTCTACGCCCATGCCTCGCGCCTGCTGCATCTGGAATCCAACCCCGGCAACGCCCGCACCCTGCTGCAGCGTCACGGCCAGCGGGACATCCGCGTCAATCCGCCGCCCATCCCCCTGACCACGCCGGAGCTGGATGGGGTGTTCGAGCTGCCCTATCAACGCCTGCCCCATTCGGCCTACGGCGATGCACGCATCCCCGCCTACGAGATGATTCGCTTCTCCATCAACATCATGCGCGGCTGTTTTGGCGGCTGCAGCTTTTGCTCCATCACCGAGCACGAGGGGCGCATCATCCAGAACCGCTCGGAAGACTCCATCATCCGCGAGATCGAGACCCTGCGTGACTCGGTGCCCGGCTTCACCGGCCATGTCTCCGACCTCGGCGGACCCACCGCCAACATGTGGCGGCTGCACTGCAAGGACCCGCAGATCGAGGCCAGCTGCCGGCGTCTGTCCTGCGTCTATCCCGGCATCTGCCCCAACCTCAAGACCGACCAGATGCCGCTGGTGCGGCTGTATCGCCGGGCCCGTTCCCTGCCGGGGATCAAGAAGGTGTTCATCGCCTCCGGCTTGCGCTACGACCTGGCGGTGGAAACCCCGGAATACGTGCGCGAGCTGGTCACCCACCACGTCGGCGGCTACCTCAAGATCGCCCCGGAGCACACCGAAGCCGGCCCGCTGTCACTGATGATGAAGCCGGGCATGGGCAGCTACGACCGCTTCAAGCAGATGTTCGACAAATACTCCAGGCTTGCGGGCAAGGAGCAGTACCTGATCCCCTATTTCATCGCCGCCCATCCGGGCACCGGCGATGAGGACATGCTCAACCTCGCCCTCTGGCTCAAGCAGAACGACTTTCGCCCCAACCAGGTGCAGGCCTTTCTGCCCTCGCCGATGGCTCTGGCCAGCGCCATGTACCACTCCGGACTTAATCCGCTGAAAAAGGTCCGCCGCGATGGCGAGACCCTGGCGGTGCCCAAGGGCGGCCGCCAGCGTCGCCTGCACAAGGCCTTTCTGCGCTACCACGACCCGGAGAACTGGCCCCTGCTGCGCGAGGCGCTCAAGCGCATGGGCCGGGCCGATCTCATCGGCAACGGCAAGAAGCATCTGGTGCCCAGTTTTCAGCCGGCGGGTACCGGGAGTGGCGCTGGTCAGCGGCCAGCTGCCAGCCATCAGCCGAAGAGGGTATCCAGAGCCAAGCCGATTAAAGGGGGCAAACGCGATCGATGAGCAACTTAGCAGTGTTCAAACCGAATCGGCAGAAACGTGGGGCCTGGAGCTTGCCGCTGGTCACCCTCATCCTCCTGCTGGTTTGTCTGATGGCCTGGCAGCCCCTCGCCGCCAACGAGGACCTGTTCCCCAGTCCGGGGCGGGCGCAGGCCGATGCCGACTATGCCGCCAGCCGCTATGAACAGGCGCTGGCCGGTTATGAGGCCTGGGTCAGGCACAATCCGCAGGATCAGGAGGCCTGGTTCCGCCTGGGCAATCTTTACACCCAGCTGGTGCGGCCGATGGAGGCCCTGCAGGCCTACCGCAAGGCGCAGATTCTCAAGCCCGAGGATGGCCGCGCCTGGCACAACATGGGCATGCTCTACCTGCGCCTGGCCACCGAGTCCTATGACAACCTGCGCCGCAACGTGCCCGCGGACGACCCTCTGGTGGGCTATTCGGAGCAGGTGCTCAGCGGCATTCTCGATATCATCTCCCTGCGCCTGCAGAACAACCCGCCCAAGCCACTTAAGCCACTGATCCCAGAGCTAAAGTAAGCCTCAGGCTGCCAGCTGGGCGCGGTAGCGGGGCCAGTCGAAGGCGGGGCCCGGGTCGGTCTTGCGCTCGGGGGCTATGTCGCTGTGGCCGCAGATGCGCTCGGCGGTGATTGCCGGATACTGGCGCTGCAGCTCGCGGGTGATGGCTACCAGGCTGTGGTACTGGGCGTCGCTGTAGGCCAGATCATCCACCCCCTCCAGCTCAATGCCGATGGAGAAATCATTGCAGCCGCTGCGCCCCTGAAATTGCGACTGACCGGCATGCCAGGCGCGCTTGGCAAAGGGCACATACTGCAGCAGCTGACCGTCGCGGCGGATCAGCAGATGGGCCGAGACCCGCAGCCCGGCGATCCCGGCAAAATAAGGATGGGCAGCGGGGTCGAGACAATTGCTGAACAGTCGGTCGATCCAGGGGCCGCCAAACTCCCCCGGCGGCAGGCTGATGTTGTGGATCACCAGCAGGCTGATCTCGGTCCCCGGTGGACGCTCGTCCCAGTTGGGGCTCTGGCGCTGGATAATCGGTAGCATGGGATAATTCCTCAAAATTTCGGGCCTGGGGGACTGGGGGACGCAGAGGTCGCTGAGAAGCGCTGAGCACGCAGAGGTTTGCATTATAAACCGCTCCTTTTGGTCACTCTGCGCTCTTTGCGCTCCTTTGCGCCCTCTGCGTCCTCTTTCGCCGAGCCGGCGTTTTGCGTCACCCATTCCAAGGGGTTTTGCAGTAGAGTATGGGCCGGTTTTTAAGGACGCCAAGGAGCCGCCTCATGTTCACAGACCTCGGATTACGGATTCTGCTGTTGCTGGTCCTCGCGATCGGCGCCAGCACCGCCAGCGCCAGTTGCCAGACCGCTGAACCCAGCCCGCCGCCACCGCGGGTTCCCCTTGACTCTGCCACCTTCGTCATCCAGGTGCAGCAGGCGCTGAAAGACCAGGCGCTGCTGAGCGTTGAGGCCACCGGCCTGCTCGATGAGGCCACCATCGAGGCGATCAAGGCCTACCAGAAGAAACAGGGTCTGTTTGTCGATGGCCTGATTTCTGAGGTCCTCCTCGCCCGCCTGCTCTGGCAGCCGCAATTAGAGGAAAACAGCCTTTTGGCCAAGAGCGGCCTGAGTCAGGGCCAGTTCAAGGCGGATGAGCTGAAGGATGCAGCAGAGATCAACCGGGCCGATGCCCAGGGCTGGACGCCTCTGCTCTATGCCAGCCTGAGCGGCTCCAGCCAGCGGCTGGCGGCCCTGCTCAAGGCCGGGGCCGATGTGGATCAGGCCAGCGCCTATGGCACCACGCCGCTGATGGTAGCGGTGAGCTTCAACCGTGCCGAGGTGCTGCGCCAGCTGCTGCGCCAGTGGCCGATCCTGGAGTTGGCCGACCACAAGGGCGAGATCGTCGAGGAGATGGCCTTCCGCCAGGGTCGCAACGGCCTGCTCAACCAGTTCCAGCGCCAGCGCGTGGCCATGCTGGCGGCACGGATGCGGCGCATCCCCCCGTTTAAGGTGCGCATGGTCACCTGGGATGCCCAGGAGTGCTACGTCGCCCGGGAGAGCAAGATCGAGGTGGTCTGCGACATTCAGCCCCAGTGCAACCAGGAGCGCAACACCCTGGTGCTCTGCGCCGACAAGGGTCAGGCCTTGCACCAGCAGATCGCCGAGGTGGTGCAAAAGACCTGGGGCGGGCGTACCCGGGTGCTGGATGGGCGCCTGCCCGATTACGCCGGCCCCTTCGCCTGCCAGCCCGACGATGTGGTGGTGTTTGGGGTTCGTCATTGAATGCTGGGGGTTCTGCGGTGAGAATAGCGTCTTTACCAGCATGAGCATGATGACGTGGAAGACTTGCAGGCATCCGAGGCGTGGCGGATTTTTCGTATCCAGGCGGAATTGATCGACGGCATCGAGACTCTCAACGGTCTGGGTCCGGCAGTAACTCTGTTCGGTAGCGCCCGCACCCCAGAGGCCAGCCCCTGGTATCAGATGGCCGAAGAGGTGGCCAAAGGCCTGTCCGATGCCGGTTTCAGTGTCATCACTGGCGGCGGCCCGGGGATCATGGAGGCCGGCAATCGCGGCGCCAAGCTGGGCAAGTGCAAGTCGGTGGGGCTGAACATCCGTCTGCCCCACGAGCAGCATGCCAATCAGTATCAGGATCTGAGCCTCGACTTCCGCTATTTTTTCGTGCGCAAGCTGATGTTCGTCAAATACGCCGTCGCCTATATCATCTTTCCCGGCGGCTTTGGCACCATGGATGAGCTGTTTGAATCTCTCACCCTGATCCAGACCGGCAAGATTCGCCGCTTTCCCCTGATCCTCTTCGGCACCCAGTACTGGGCCGGGCTGATGGACTGGATGCGCCAGCAGATGCTCACCGAGGGGAATATTTCCACCGAAGATTTCGACCTGATCCAGATCGTCGATACCCCGGCAGAGGCGCTGAAGCTGATCAGCGATTTCTGCTTCGAGCTGGAGATGAGCAATACCGACATGCGCCGCATGACCGATCAAACCCCCTAAGGAGCGCACAATGGCTGAAGAACATGGCGCACCGCGCCGCCCGGTTGTACTCATCATTCTCGACGGCTTTGGCGTCAATCCGGCCAAGCTCAATAACGCCGTACAGCTGGCCAAGACCCCCAATCTGGACCGCTACATGGCCAGCTTTCCCCACGCCACCCTGGATGCCTCCGGCCTGGCGGTGGGCTTGCCGGTGGGGCAGATGGGCAATTCCGAGGTGGGCCACCTGACCCTGGGGGCGGGCCATGTGGTGCGCCAGGACCTGGTGATCATCGACGACTCCATCCGTGACCACAGCTTCGAGCGCAACCCGGTGTTGCTCGGCGCAGTCAAGCGCGCCGCTGCCGAGGGCCGGCCGATGCACCTGCTCGGCCTGGTGTCTGATGGCGGTGTGCACAGCCACATCCGCCATCTGTTCGCCCTCATCAGCCTGTGCAAGCAGCACGAGGTCAAGCCCTGGCTGCACCTGATCACCGACGGCCGCGATACCCCGCCGCAATCGGCGCTGGATAGCCTCAAATCCGTCTGCGAGCGGCTGGAGCAGGCCGATGGTCGGGTGGTGACCCTCACCGGCCGCTACTTTGCCATGGACCGCGACCGCCGCTGGAAGCGCACGGAAAAGGCCTGGCGGGCGATAGCCCTGGGCGAGGGCGAGCGCGGCGTCAACCCGCGCGAGGTGATAGAGCAGTGCTACGCCAAGAGCGTGCACGACGAGTTCATTCCGCCCACCGTAATCGGCGACTACACCGGCCTGCAGGATGGCGATCACCTGATTTTCTTCAACTTCCGCAAGGACCGGCCGCGGCAGATGGTTACCGCCCTGTATCGCGAGGACTTCGAGGACTTCGAGCGGCCGCGCTTTCCGCGCATCAACCTCACCTGCATGATGGCCTACGACCGCCAGTTCGGCCTGCCCTTTGCCTTCGCCCCCGAGCAGCCGCGCGCCAGCCTTAGCCAGGTGGTGGCCGATGCCGGCATCCGCCAGTTCCACTGCGCCGAGACGGAGAAATACGCCCACGTTACCTACTTCTTCAACGGCGGTCGCTCCGGCAAGCTGCCCGATGAGGTGCACGAGCTGATCCCCTCGCCGCGGGTGGGTACCTACGACCTGATGCCGGAAATGAGCGCCCAAGCGGTGGCCGATACCGTCGAGCAGGCCATCCGCAGCGATGAATACGGCTTCATCGTGGTCAACTTCGCCAACGGCGACATGGTCGGCCACACCGCCGTGCGCGAGGCGGTGATCAAGGCGGTGGAGACCCTGGATCGGGCCGCCGG
>JADGBD010000085.1:0-740 GCA_015231665.1 Gammaproteobacteria bacterium | reverse complement strand
ATCGAATGCGATTACTCGGTGCTGCTCACCGCCGACCACGGCAACTGCGAGGAGCTGATCGACCCGGTCACCAAGGCGCCCCACACCCAGCACACCGCCTACCCGGTGCCCTGCCTGATCATCGACTCGCGCAACTGGCAGCTGGCCACCGGCGGCGGCCTGGTCAATGTCGCCCCCACGGTGCTGCAGCTGATGGGCCTGGGCAAGCCGCCGGAGATGGTGGATTCCCTGCTGCTGCGCCCCCTGGGCAAAACCGACCTGGCGGCGGTGAGCAAGCCCAGCTCGACTTAATCTGGACGCAGAGAACGCGGAGTTTCTTTATTTCTACTCGCAGGCCAAGGCTCCCCTCTCCCCAACCCTTCTCCCCTGGGGGGCGAGGGGCTTAAGACTCGCGCTAATTTATATCTCCGCGGTCTTTGCGCTCCTCCGCGCCCTCTGCGTCCCGCTTTACACTTACCCAACCCAAAGGAGCTGCCATGCACCCGCTAAGAAGCCGCAGCGTTCTGCTGACAGGCAACGACCCGGAAGCCAAGCGCCAGGAACTTCACGACTACTTTCAGCGTACCTTCGACATCTACGAGGACCTGTTCCGTCTGCTGCCGGACGATCAGGCCTTCTACCAGCGCCCCGAGCCCCTGCGCCATCCGCTGATCTTTTACTTCGGCCACACCGCCACCTTTTTCGTCAACAAGCTGATCCTGGCCAAGGCGATCCCGGCGCGAATCAATCCCCGCTTCGAG
>JADGBD010000084.1 GCA_015231665.1 Gammaproteobacteria bacterium | reverse complement strand
GCTTTTGATTTATGTGCCACAATTCCTTATAGTCTGTTGCCCAATCACCAAACACACCTCCGAGTCCATCATCAAATAGTTTGCACCACCCTGAAGTATTTGGTTTATCCTTACCTAGCCCCGGGAATCTATAGAAACGTCCTGGCTCAATATGATCAGGTGGAATCATACCTGCGCTAATAATGGCTTCACGCAACGAACTGAATTTTTCCTTCATGACCACTCACCCTGATCAATAAGTGCGGCAATATCTTCAGCTCGCCAAACCGTGATTCGAGGACCAAGACTTCTAATTGGCTGCGGAAAACGATTTTCCTTAACACCCCGCCACCATGTGGACTTTGAAACTGGAATGAGCGGAGAAATCGGCGGACATGCGCTTGCATCACCGATGATATGCTTCAGTCGAAGGAAACCCGTTCCAGGCAAATTTTTCATTGTTATCTCCCACTATTGTTATTAATTGGTTCTGCTCTCATCCTGAGTTGTCGAATTTGCGACTTTCCTAGACAATAGTGGCTACTTGACAGTCTGATTTAGTTTTTTCTGTTTTAATTCAGTGTGTTAAAATTTTTCATACCAAGATTTTTGAGAGTGACTGACAGTCCCTGAAGGTCACTTTGGGGAAAAATCACGTGTCAAAACAGTTCGAAACCTGAGCGAGTTGCTAAAATGGCAGATACTCCTTCATATAAAATGTGGTCCATTCCTAACCTATTGCAGACATGGGAGAGGCACGCGCCCTCACCAGATGGCGTGAAGAGTAAAATTATAATTCTGGCAGATATGCTGATTTCCCGACTTGAGAGACAAGAATTAAAATGCCCTTTTGTTTACAAACCTGACCCGCAGGGTTATTGGTATGAAGTCAATGCTCCGATATTAATTAGAACTCTTAAAACCATTGCCAATAACAACGATCAAGAAAATCTAAATGGTTACATGGCAAAGATAAAATTCGAAGGAACTCAAAAGGCAGTACCGATTAGTCATTTTTTTATTTCTTCAGACGTGTTCCACAAATTATGCATAAGGAGCAACATATCTCCTCCAGAGCTTACTTTTTTGCCGGATAGACCAGATAATAATGATGGTAAAGATGGAAATTCCGATTCGATAGGCGCTGAAACAACAAACACGGATATCTTATCTGAATTTCATAATATTGATGATTTACGATTCAACGAAATAAAGATCACA
Organism: Gammaproteobacteria bacterium; assembly: GCA_015231665.1. Taxonomy (GTDB): domain Bacteria; phylum Pseudomonadota; class Gammaproteobacteria; order Chromatiales; family Chromatiaceae; genus Magnetovirga. The sequence goes on along the minus strand of JADGBD010000084.1, from coordinate 6,774 downwards.
GTTGATCCTGAGAAACTGATGCTTAGAATCAGGGCAAGAAATATAGGCGCAATGGTTCCGTTTTACGCTTTAAACTTAACGCAAAAAAACGGTGTGACTCTTAACAAACAAGGCGAGACTTTTTTAGATATTGCAAAAAAGAATTTTAGGCTTGATTCATCTGGCTCGGAGACTGCTCTTAATAGACTATCTAAAGTTTTAAGAGACGCGTTTGATACCAGTGACCCGCCATTTGAGAAAGGCACTCCAAAATTTGCGGTCTCAATACCGAAGGAGAATGAAGCAAAGCGAGAAGCCGCGAAAAGAACTGTGTCTTATAATGATAATATAAAGGCAGGTAATGGCCACAACATGACCGCTGATGACTTTCTAAAGGAACATGACCCCAATTATGATCCTAACGATCCTCTATACTCAAACGAATTTTAGTATTGGCCATGCCTGCGTTAGCTGTTGATGCGAACAATACATGGAGCATGTCCCACCATCCGGGGTCTCGCGATGCAACCAGACGCCTTTCATCATTGGCTCTCGCAAGCCAAGCAGTTGAGTCCTTCCCAACGCGAACAAGCCTTTTCCTGGTTTCAGCAAGGGACGTCGTCCGAAGCGGTACTGAATCCTCTTTTCCAGCATCCGCCCCAATACCCCCATTGCCATCACGAACAGGCGATTCGCTGGGGTAACTCCCATGGGTTGCCGCGTTATCGCTGCAAGTCGTGCGGCAAGACATTCAACCCACTCACCGGCACACCACTGGCGCACCTGCGGCATCACGACCGTTGGGGGTCTTACGCGCAGGCCCTGCTAGACGGCTGGTCGGTGCGCAAGGCGGCACAGCACTGTGGCGTGCACAAGGACACAGCCTTTCGCTGGCGCCATCGCTTTCTGACCTTGCCTGCCGCAGCCCAACCGGCGGTCCTTGAGGGTATTGTCGAGGCCGATGAGACCTATTTCCTGGAATCGCACAAGGGCGAACGCAATCTGTCTCGACCGCCGCGCAAACGGGGTGGCACCGCCACCAAGCGTGGGCTATCCGATGAACAGATTCCCGTCCTCATCGCCAGGGACCGCTCCCGGACCACGTTCGACGCCGTGCTGCCCCAAGCCGATAGCGCGGCGCTGGCGGCCGTTCTCGGACCGGTCATCAAATCTGATGCGGTTCTGTGTTCCGACGGGAGTGCCATATACCGTCGCTTCACTCGCCAAGCAGGGCTTGAGCATCGCCCGGTCAACCTCAGTGCAGGGATCCGGGCTCAAGGCCCCTTTCACATCCAGAATGTGAATGCCTACGATAGCCGACTGAAGGGTTGGATGGCCCGATTTCACGGCGTGGCCACGAAATACTTGGCCAACTACCTGGGGTGGAAGCGATGCTTGGAAAAGCACGCCCAGTTCCTGTCACCTCAATTGATGCTGCGTCAGGCACAGGGCATTGACCAACAGCTAACGCAGACATAGCCATGTTGTTTCACAGTAAGGTCGCAGCAGATGCCGCTGGGATAGCGGTGTGTGGCCTACTTGCGAAACACCCAGTACCTGCCGTCCTTGCTCTGAACAGGCGCCAGGGCAAAACGCTGATCAGCACGCTGGTTGGCCTGCAGCAAGGCATAGATGTCGCCGATAATGCGCGGGTCTTCGGCAAAATAGGTGTGACCCAACAGCCCACCGGCCACCTCCGAGGCATCGATGGTCTCCACCCCGGGCACTATCACCAGTTCCTCTCCCGAATCTCCTGCGCGGTGGTAGCCGTTGAAGGCCTTGGAGGCTATCAGCGCCTTGTCGCCTGAGGAGGCGTAGAGGGTGACGGGTATCTGCGCGCTTTCTATGCGTGGGGCCAGGTCGCGGCGAAAGACATCGGCATCGATGTCGGGGGCGAGCAGGACGATGTTGCCAAAGCGCTGCATGTCCTCCCGGCTGCGATCCGCTGCCAGGGTGGCCATGCCGCGGGTGATGAGGCGAGTGCCCATGCTGTGGCCGACAATCTGGATCTCGCGGGCCTGGGTGTTGTCGAGAATGTCCTTGAGGAAGTCGAGAAACAGGGATTGGGCCCATTCGGCATTGGTCGCATCCACCGTGTAGCCGGTGAGGCTGCCCTGGGAGGGCCAGCTGAACAGAACTCCCGGATTGTACTTGAGGTCGGTGGCGAACTGACCGAGGGAGCGGGCGGCATCACTGAACTCGACGTTGTAGCCGTGGACGAAGATCATCAGCTTGCCGCCAGACTGATCCAAGGCCTTGTTCAGGTAGTGATAAAAGGCATTGTGAAAGTAGCTGTTGTGCCACTGGATGGCAATGTGTTTGCTGTGGTCTTCAGAGTACTGAAATTTGAGCAGGCTGGGGGCTTCCTTGCGACCTACCAGGTGGCGGGCGGGAATGCTGATATCCAGGCTGCCGTAACTCAGCTCGGCCCGCTCGCTGCCAAAATACACCCCGGACTTGCTGCTTGGCTTGCGGCAGGTGGCGTAAAACACCGGGGTGACCTTGGGGCCAGAGACGGTTGTGCCGGCTGGAGCCTCATCACGGCTATCCAGGGTGACGCATCCGCCAAGCAGGCCAATCAGAAGGATCAATAGGTACGGCATGGGGGTTGTTCTGCGCAGGGGTATAAAGCAAGTGAGGGCGTGCGCATCATAGACCAAAGCGGGTTCGGCGGGTAGCTGGTTCGGCTGGCGGAGCATCCACGGGCCTCCAGCGGCCAATCTGGCCATTACAGACTTGGCCCGCTTCCTGCATTGTGCTGCTTAGTCAGAATAATTTTGCCAGTCAGAATAATTTGGAAGGAGGCATAATGAATTCTCGAATCCTGGTGGTGACCAATGCCCTGCTGGTGTTACTCGCTCTGGTACTGATGCTGAGCGGCATCGGCGGTGCCTGGGGTGGGGCCATCGCCGGCTTTGTCTTTGTGATTGGCGGCACCTTTTTGGCGTCGGTTTCCAGTCAGTCGGCGGAAAAGGTGGTTGGGGTGCTGCTCAAGGCTCCGCAGGTGTTTGACGAGCGCGAGCAGAAACTGGCTCGGCGCAAGACCCTGGACAAGTTCCTCCATGTGGCCGAGTGGGCCCGCCGTGGCAACGCTCGGGTGGCCGAGCAACTGGCGCAGCAGATCGAGGACGATTTTCTCCGCCGCGGCGTCATGCTGGTGCTCGACCGCACGCCGGAGCGGGAGATGATGCGCACCCTGCAATGGCGCATCGGCAACGAGCGCGAGAACGATCAGCAAGAGATTCGCGTGATTCGCTCCATGATCGGCTACGCACCGGCCCTGGGAATGCTCGGCACCCTGCTTGGCCTGGTGCAGATGCTTTTTGGCCTGGGCGACAAAGGCATCAACGAGGTCGGCGTGGCCATGGGCTTTGCCATGCTCACCACCGTGTATGGCCTGATTGGTGCCAATCTGCTGCTCAAACCCCTGGTGGCGAAGATGGAGCAGCAGTCGCGGGCGCGCATCTCCTGGATGTACGCGCAGATGGAGACGGTGCTGATGCTGCGCGAGCGCAGCCATCCGATTCATATTCAGGAGGCGCTGGAAACCTACCTCGACGGCAACCGTGAATACAGTCTGCCGGCCATGCCGAGCATGCCGCCGCGCATCCGCCAGCTGATCCAGCGGGCAAAGGCAGCCTGAGCATGAGCGCGGTCTCTCAAGCCCGTCTGGCGGAGCTGGAACAGGAGATGGATGCGGCGCGCGATCCCTGGTCGCCGCTGCAAAAAGAAGGCCCAGGCAGCGACAGCTGGTTGCTCAGCTATGTGGATGTGCTCACCCTCCTGCTGGTGCTCATGGTGGTGCTGCTGATGCTGCAACACGCGGGCAATCCCGATGCCGAGGTAGGTCTGCAAGAGGTCAAGCCAGCGGCTGTGGCAGTGGCCAAGGCGGAAAAAATAGCAGATACCCAGGCGGCAGAAGCCACAGCCCCATTGGCGCAACAGGCGGCAGTGGTGGCCCTGAGCGCTGTCGAGCCGCGAATAGAACCCCAGGCTGAATTTCTGGCCGAATCCGAGGGGCTGGTAGAGTCTTTGGTCGAGTCTTTGGCCGAGCAGCTGGTCGAGCCTCTGGTCGAACCGGAACCGGTGGTGCTGACCCAGGCCCTGCAACTGCCGAGCAAAAACCCGACCATGGAGCCGCCGTCGGTCCTGCAAGAATCCCTGACGGAAGAAGACCCCCAACTTGCGGCGATGGCACCGCTGCCGACTGGCTCGGTCAAATCACCGCGTTTTGATCCCGCGCCGCTAGTGGAGGCCCTGCGCTGGAAGGGTCTGGGCAATGGCGTCACCCTCAGCACCAGCGAGACCCAGGTACGCCTAGAGACCAGGGACAACATCCTCTTTGCCGATGCCAGCGCCGAGCTCACCGCCAGTGGTGCCGAGCTGCTAATCGAGCTGGCCAGCCTGCTGGCCCGCCACCCCGGGGTCATCTCGGTGGAGGGTCACGCCGACAGTCGACCGATCACCTCCGGGGTCTATCCCTCCAACTGGGAGCTCTCCAGCGCCCGTGCCGCCAGCGTGGTGCGCTATCTGGTCGGGCGCGGCATAGGTGCCGAGCGCCTGCGCGCTATCGGCTACGGCGATACCCGTCCCCGCGCCGACAACGACACCACCGAGGGCCGCGCCGCCAACCGCCGCGTCAGCCTGGTGTTGGAGCTGGAGCCCCAGCGGCAGCAGTTCTGAGAACCGAAAAGGACGCAGAGGACGCAAAGCAGCGCAGAGATCGCAGAGTTGGAAATGAGATCGGACCAGAAGATCGTGGGTTACAGAGCTACTCACTCCCTCAGCCCGTCCCCTGCACACACCGCCAAAATTCTTTGGCGAATTGAGTTGAAAGCCCCTTATCCATCCCCATTTGAGGGGAAATTCAGCCCCGGCGGTTGCAGCTGTCGGCTGTGGTTTTTTCTTCAACAAGAGGCGATAGCAAGGCCGATGAGCGATCAACAGCAGCAAAATCCCAACCTGGAAGAACTCCGGCCAGAATCGGCGGAATCGGCACAGGCCCCGATTGATGAGGCCCAGCTGAGCCCTGAGGATGCCGAACAGGGCGCCCTGGATGCCGATGCGGATGAGCTGGCGCGGCAGTTGGAGCAAGCCAGCAGCCAGGCCCAGCAAAACCGGGACAAGCTGATGCGGGTGATGGCGGAGATGGACAACCTGCGCAAGCGCCACGAGCGGGATCTGGAGAGTGCCCACAAGTACGCCCTGGAGCGCTTCGCCAACGAACTGCTGCAGGTGCGCGACAGCCTGGAGCTGGGCCATCAGGCCGCTCAGGATGAACAGGCGCAGCTGCAGACCCTGCGCGAGGGCACCGAGCTGACCCTCAAGCTGCTGGGTGATGTGATGCAGAAATTTGGCGTCGAGCAGCTGGACCCCACCGGCCAGCCCTTCAATCCCGAGCAGCATCAGGCGATGTCGATGATGCCCAGCGCCGAGCACCCGGCCAACACCGTGGTGCAGGTGGTGCAGAAGGGCTATCTGCTCAACGGTCGCCTGCTGCGCCCGGCCATGGTGATTGTCAGCTCAGCCGCTTGAAAAGCCTGACAGACAACCCATTTATTCAACATCCGATGCCTGTTGGGCGCGCAAATAAACGCCAATAACGCCAATGCACAAGATTTAACCCAATTTGCGTGTATTCGCGTTCATTTGCGGACCAAATGCCCCTAACAGGCTTAAGCACTATCAGAATTATTTAGGAGAACATTCATGGGCAAGATTATTGGTATCGACCTGGGCACCACCAACTCCTGCGTGGCAGTGATGGAAGGTGACAAGGTCAAAGTCATTGAAAATAGCGAGGGTGATCGCACCACTCCGTCGATCATCGCCTACACCAGCGATGGCGATGTGCTGGTGGGTCAGAGCGCCAAGCGTCAGGCGGTGACCAACCCGAAGAACACCCTGTTCGCGATCAAGCGTCTGATCGGGCGTCGGTTTGATGACCCCATGGTGAACAAGGACAAGGACATGGTGGCCTACAAGATCGTCAAAGCCCCCAATGCCGATGCCTGGGTCGAGGTCAACGGCAACAAGATGGCGCCGCCGGAGATCAGCGCCAAGGTGCTGCAGAAGATGAAGAAGACTGCTGAGGACTACCTCGGCGAGCCGGTCACTGAGGCGGTGATCACGGTGCCGGCCTACTTCAACGACTCTCAGCGCCAGGCCACCAAGGACGCGGGCAAGATCGCCGGCCTCAACGTCAAGCGCATCATCAACGAGCCCACTGCCGCGGCCCTGGCCTATGGCATGGACAAGAAGCGCGGCGACCAGAAGATTGCGGTCTATGACCTAGGCGGCGGTACTTTCGACATCTCCATCATCGAAATCGCCGAGATCGATGGCGAGCATCAGTTCGAGGTGCTCTCCACCAACGGTGATACCTTCCTCGGTGGTGAAGACTTCGACATGCGCATCATCGATTTCCTCGTTGCCGAGTTCAAGCACGACCAGGGCGTGGATCTGAAGAACGATCCCCTGGCTCTGCAGCGGCTGAAAGAGGCGGCGGAAAAGGCCAAGATCGAGCTGTCCAGCGGGCAGCAGACGGATGTCAATCTGCCCTACATTACGGCGGATGCCAGCGGTCCCAAGCACATGAACATCAAGCTCACCCGCTCCAAGCTGGAGCAGCTGGTGGAAGAGCTGGTGGATCGCACCATCGAGCCCTGCAAGGTGGCCATGAAGGATGCCGGCTGCAGCGCCAAGGACATCGACGAGGTGATCCTGGTGGGTGGCCAGAGCCGCATGCCCAAGGTGCAGGAGAAGGTCAAGGCCTTCTTCGGCAAGGAGCCGCGC
>JADGBD010000083.1:3126-8014 GCA_015231665.1 Gammaproteobacteria bacterium | reverse complement strand
GTGACAAAGTAGAAGGCCACCGCGGCAATGCCGCCGGAGACGATCAGACCCTTGTACAGAGCGGTCATGATCTTGGTGTCGCCTTCCTTCGCCTTGACGAAGAAGGTGCCGACGATGGAGGCGATGATGGACACGCCGCCCAGCACCAGCGGGTAGATGGCGGCTTCGAAGGCGGCATCCTTGATCAGCAGGGCGCCCAGCATCATGGTGGCGATGATGGTCACGGCATAGGTCTCGAACAGGTCGGCGGCCATACCGGCGCAATCGCCGACATTGTCACCGACGTTGTCGGCGATGACCGCCGGGTTGCGCGGGTCATCTTCCGGGATACCGGCCTCGACCTTACCGACGATGTCAGCGCCCACATCCGCACCCTTGGTGAAGATGCCGCCGCCGAGACGGGCGAAGATGGAGATCAGCGAGCCACCGAAGGCCAGACCGACCAGAGCATGCATGGTCTGATCCATGCTCACGCCGAGCATCTGCAGGATGGCGAAGTAGCCGGCGACACCGAGCAGACCCAGGCCCACCACCAGCATACCGGTGATGGCACCGCCGCGGAAGGCGACCTGCAGGGCGGCATTGAGGCCATGGTTGGCTGCCTCGGCGGTGCGGATATTGGCGCGCACCGAGACGTTCATGCCGATATAGCCGGCCAGGCCGGACAACACCGCGCCGATGAGAAAGCCAATCGCGGTTTCCGGGTCCAGGCCCACCCAGAGCAACAGAAACAGCACCACACCCACCAAGCCGATGGTGGTGTACTGACGATTCAGATAAGCGCTGGCACCTTCCTGGATGGCATGGGCGATCTCACGCATGCGATCGTTACCATCCGGCTGAGCGAGAATCCACTTGACCGAGACGAAGCCGTAGGCCAGCGCCAGAAAGGCGCAGGCCAAGGCAAATATTAACCCTGCAGACATCTTCTTCTCCTGTTATGAATTTGAGTATGAACCGGGAACCAAGCCCCGCAACGCCAGCCGGTTGGGCCAACGAACGGAGCACCATAATGCCCGACCGATGTTACACCATTGACAATCATCAAGGGCAGAAAAACCTCTGCCCCGGCCGCAGTGTCTGCAGCCACGAAAAAGGGGGCCGAAACCCCCTTTGCTGTTTTAAAGCTCGAAATTGTCGAGTTTCTTAGTCACTGCAGCCAATTTGAGGGTGACGTAATCGGGCATGCCGTTGGCCTTGTAGGGCGGATAGGCTTCACCCTGGATCAGCGGATAGAGGTATTCCTTGCACTTGGCGGTGATGCCAAAGCCGTCCTCGCTGATGTAATCCATCGGCATCATCTTCTCCACATTGGCCACCTCGGACAGGGGCGCCTCGCCGATGCTCCACTTGTAGGGCGAGGATGACTCGCGCACCACCGTGGGCATGATCGAGTTCTTGCCCTCCAGAGCCTTTTCCACCGCCGCCTCGCCCAGGGCGTAGGCCTGCTGCACGTCCGACTCTGAGGCCAGGTGACGGGCAGCGCGCTGCAGGTAGTCGGCCACCGCCCAGTGGAACTTGTAGCCCAGGGCTTCCTTGATCATGTTGGCGACGACCGGAGCGGCACCGCCGAGCTGAGCGTGACCGAAGGAGTCGCGGGTACCCTGCTCGGCAAGGAACTTGCCGTCCGGCCAATGGCAGCCCTCGGACACCACGATGGTGCAGAAGCCATGCTGCTTGACCTTGGCATCCACCGCGGCAAGGAACTTGTCCTTGTCGAACTCCACTTCCGGGAACAGGGTCACCACCGGGATGCCCTCGTCTTCCACCAGGGCACCGGCAGCGGCGATCCAGCCGGCATGGCGGCCCATCACCTCGATGACGAAGATCTTGGTGGAGGTGGCAGCCATGGAGCGCACGTCGAAGCTGGCTTCCAGGGTGGACACGGCGATGTACTTGGCCACCGAGCCGAAGCCGGGGCAGTTGTCGGTGATCGGCAGGTCGTTGTCCACGGTCTTGGGCACATGGATCGCCTGCACCGGGTAGCCCATCTTCTCCGACAGCTGAGACACCTTGTAGCAGGTATCGGCGGAATCACCACCGCCGTTGTAGAAGAAATAGCCGATGTTATGCGCCTTGAACACCTCGATCAGGCGCTCGTATTCGCGCTTGTTGGCTTCCAGGCTCTTGAGCTTGTAGCGGCAGGAACCAAAGCCGCCGGAAGGGGTGTGCTTGAGGGCGGCGATGGCGGCATCGGACTCCTGGCTGGTGTCGATCAGCTCTTCGGTGAGGGCACCGATGATGCCGTTGCGGCCGGCATAGACGTTGGCGATCTTGTCCTTGTGCTTGCGCGCGGTCTCGATGACGCCGCAGGCCGAGGCATTGATAACGGCGGTCACACCACCGGATTGAGCATAAAAGGCATTTTTAGCAGTCATGGGATTCCCCCTGGTTTGGACTAGAGATTGACGGACAAAAACATGCCCGCAATGCGGGCAAAAAAACAGCTCATCGGCGCTTCGCCGGAATATCGCCCTGCTCCCGGGCGATGTAATCGGCCTGGGTCTGCAGCAGGGAGACAATGCACTCGGTCAGGTCATCATACTCATGCACCCCGGTGCCGTACTGCTGATAGAGGCGAAAAAAGAACTGGCCGCGGTAATTGCGGTCGCCGGTCTTGAAGATGATGAAGTTGCAGCCCTCGGCCTGCCAGATGGCAACGGGTACATCGGTCACCTCGCGGTCGGAAGGATGCAGGCGGATCTCGCTATCAGCCAGCTGCAACTCCGGCGGCTCAGGGTAACGCTCCTTGAGCGTGGTATTGATGATCCAAAGTTCGGTCTCGGAAAAGTCGGGAATGCGCTGCATCGGAAACCACCGCAGGTTTTGGGAGGGCGTATTCTAAACACCTGAGCGCCAATGGGCTAATGAAAAGCCGGAAAATCTGCTAAATTGGCCGCTCTTTAACTTGCCACAGAGCCACGAAGAGCACAGATAAAAGCTAATTATTCATGCAGCTGCAGCCTTCTTGTGAGAGCGAATCACGAAATCGCATCAAGCTGGAAGCGGGCTGGATAAGCACCCCGAAACGGCCGCTTGTGCATTGCACAAATTCGCATCAAGCTGCTTATCGGCTCTGCGTTTACCAGGTCTCTGTGGCGAAAACTTACTTAGAAGAGGTATCCGGTGGGACAACGATTGGCGGCACTGACAGACTGGCTCAAGGGCCTGGATCAGCTGGGGGAATTCCGCGTAGCCCCGGCCTCGGACGACGCCAGCTTTCGGCGTTATTTCCGCATCACCACGGCCGATGGCCACAGCCTCATCGCCATGGATGCGCCGCCCGAGCGCGAGGATGTCGGCCCCTTCCTGCGCGTGGCCGAAGCCTTCGCCCGCTTTGGCATCCATGTGCCCCAGGTGCATGCTGCCGATCCGGCTCAGGGCTTTGTCCTCCTCAGCGATCTGGGCGCGGTGCAGTACCTCGACGTGCTCGATGCCGGTAACGTCGAGCGCCACTACGGTGACGCCCTCGGCGCCCTGGTCTCGATCCAGGCCTGCGGCCCCCAAGACGACCTGCCCCACTACGACCGCGACCTGCTCTGGCGCGAGATGGAACTGTTCCGCGACTGGCTGCTGCAAAAGCACCTCGGCCTGGAACTGAGCGCGGCGGACAACGCCATGCTCGACCAATGCTTCAACCAGCTCATCGACAACGCCCTGGAGCAGCCCCAGGTCTGCGTCCACCGCGACTACCACTCGCGCAACCTGATGGTCTCCACCCCCAACCCCGGGGTGCTCGACTTCCAGGACGCCGTCCTCGGCCCGGTCACCTACGACCTCGCCTCGCTGCTGCGCGACTGCTACATCGCCTGGCCGCGGGACCAGGTCAAGCACTGGGTGCAGGGCTACTTCGAGCTGGCGCTGCAATCCGGCGTGGTTCGCCCGGAACATGAAGACCGCTTCCTGCGCTGGTTTGATCTGATGGGCGCCCAGCGCCACCTCAAGGCTGCCGGCATCTTCGCCCGCCTCAACCTGCGTGACGGCAAGCCTGGCTACCTCAAGGATATCCCCCGCACCCTCGGCTACATCGTCGAAATCGCCCCGGAATACGCGGAACTGGCGGAGCTGGCGGTGTTCATCCAGCGACGGGTGCTGAGCGGGCTTTGATGCGGCCTGCACAAGATCACCACTGGCAGATGCCACCGGATCGGGGCAAGGCCCTGATGCTGGCCCAGCGCGCCCTCTCGGAACTGGTCTGCGATGCCGTCAACCTCGAAGGCATCCCCTTCACCCTGCCGGAGATCCAGACCCTGCTCGATGGTGTCAGCGTGGGCGGCCATCGCCTCAGCGACCAACAGGTCGCCCTGAATCAGGCCGCCGCCTGGCGCTTTCTGTTCGCCAGCCTCAAGGCGGACCAATTTTCCCTGGAACCGGCCTTCGCCTGCCAACTCCACGCCCTCGCCGCCAAGGAAGAAGCCCTCAGCTGGGGAAGCTTTCGCCAAGGGTCGGTCACCATCGCCGGCAGCGCTTATCTGCCTCCCCCAGCGGATCAGCTTGAGCGGCTCTATCAGCAACTTATCGATGAACTGGCCGGCATCGATGACATCTACGACCGCGCCATCAAGCTGTTCCTGCAAATGGCGCGCATCCAGTTTTTCTACGACGTCAACAAACGCATGGGTCGCTTCATGATGAACGGCATTCTGTTGAGCGCAGGCTACCCGGCGATCAACCTGCCAGCCCGCCGCCAGCTCGAATTCAACCAACTGATGCTGGACTTCTATGCCAGCAACAACGAAGCCCCAATGAACCGTTTCATGCGTGATTGCCTCGACCCCCGCCTCATCCGCATCATGCAGGAGTGAGTGGTTGCGCCCAGGCCTGCGAGCGCAACAATCACCCCCGCTCCGCCAGTATCTGTTCCAGGGCCTGCTGCACCCGGCCGAAT
>JADGBD010000083.1:0-3026 GCA_015231665.1 Gammaproteobacteria bacterium | reverse complement strand
CAATCACCCCCGCTCCGCCAGTATCTGTTCCAGGGCCTGCTGCACCCGGCCGAATTCAAAGTCTTCCAGCCAGTGACCCAGCTCCTCAAGTTTGGCCGCCAGTGGGGTACCCACGGCTGTTTGCTCCAACTCGGCGAAGGCATCCAGGGCGTCGAACTTGGCCAGCGCCAGCAGCGGCAGCAGGGCCTCGGCCTGGGCCTGGAACTGCCCCCAGTCCATATTCTGCGGTGCTGCTTGCGTCCCGGCCTGCGCCGCGGTTGCCGGCGCTGGCTCATCTGCCTCCAGCCAGGTGCTCAGGGCGGCGGTGAGGGCGGCAAGGTTTACCGGCTTGGTCAGGTACTCATCCATGCCCGCTTGCAGACAGCGCTGGCGGTCCTCGGCAAAGGCGTTGGCGGTGAGGGCGATGATCGGCAAGCGCGGCCCTTGCCTGGCCTGCTCCCAGGCGCGGATGGCCTGGGTGGCAGCCAGACCGTCCATCACCGGCATCTGCACATCCATCAGCACCGCCTGAAAACCCGCAGGCTCTGCCTGCAACCGCTCCAGGGCCTGCTGGCCATCATCGGCGGTGGCATGGGCAACGCCGATCTTGTTCAGAATCGCGCCGATGATCAGCTGATTGGCCAGCATGTCCTCCACCACCAGCACCCGCCCCCTGAGCCGGCGCAGTGCGGGTGGCACAGCGGGCTCGCTGTGCGCCTGCTCGCAGGGATGCTGCAACACAGGCAGGCGCACGCGAAACCAGAAGCGCGCCCCCTCCCCCGCTCGACTATCCACCCCCACCTCGCCGCCCATCGCCAGGGCCAGGCTGCGTACGATCGATAGCCCCAGGCCGGTGCCGCCAACGCTGCGGGTGGTGGAGCCGTCGAGCTGGCTGAAGGGCTTGAACAGCAGGCCCTGCTTGTCTGCGGGTATACCCATACCGCTGTCGCTGACGGCAAACTCCAGCAGGCTGTAGCTGGGTTCATCACGCAGCACCCGCCCCTCCAGCAGCACCTCGCCCTGGGCGGTGAACTTGATCGCGTTGTGGCACAGGTTGCTCAGCATCTGCCGCAGCCGGTGGGCATCGCCCTGATAGCGCAGGTCGCTGTCCCCGTGCCAGCGCGCGCTGAGTTGCAGACGCTTGGCCCTTGCGTTGCCGGCAAACAGGGCCTCAACCTCGCGGAGGATGGCGGCGGGCGCCACCAGCCCCTGCTCCAGGGTCATGCGCCCCGCCTCGATCTTGGACAGATCGAGGATGTCATTGAGCAGGCGCAGCAGGGTCTGGCCCGAGTTGAGGATGGTGCGGGCGTATTCTTCGGTCTGGCTCGGGCTGTTGGGACCGGCCAGCAGCAGCTGGGACATGCCGAGGATGCCGTTCATCGGCGTGCGCAGCTCATGGCTCATGGTGGCGAGGAACTGGCTCTTGGCGATGTTCGCCGCCTCCGCCGCGACCTTGGCCTCGATCAGCGCCGCCTCGGCCTTTTTGCGCTGGCGAATGTCGCCAAACACCGTCACCGAGCGCCCGGTGGCACGCCCCTGATCATCCACAATCGGCCGCGCGGCAACCTCGACGCTGACCAGGTCACCGCTCTTGGTACGAAAATACTCCTCTCCTTCAAAGGCTTGACCCTGACGCAGGGCCGCATAGATCGGGCACTGCGCGAGGGGGGAGCTATGGCCTTCGGCATCATGGGCGTGAAAGATGTCGTGGCCGATCTGGCCGAGCAGGTCCCGCCCGCTGAAGCCGAGAATCTGACTGAAGGCCGGGTTGATCAGGCGCACCCTGCCCTCGGCATCGAGCACATAGAGGCCATCGGCGATGGTGTCGGTAATCGCCCGCAACTGCTCGGCCTCCCGACGCTGCGCACCGCGGGTCCACCAGAGGCGAAAGGCAAGGAAAAACAGACCCGCCAGCAACAGGCTGGCGAGCACCAGATTGAGACGAAAATCATCCCACAGCACCCCCAGGTAGGGTGCGGCGACGTAGCTGATCAAATAGCCCACCTGCTGATCCCTGACATCCGTCACCGGTGCCAGGGTAACCGACCAGAACTTGCCATGCAGGGGGATCGCCAGACCCAGCCGCTGGCCCTGCGCCATCGCCTCGACCACCCTTGGCTCCAGGCTCAGGCTGGCGTCTATCGCCTGCATCTGCGGTGTCGGCGGCGGCAGCGAGTCGGGCCACTTCAGCTTGGGGTCCTCGACAAAATACGCCGAATTGGCGCGCCAGGGCTCGTACAGCGGCCGGGTGTCGGCAAACACCACCCCATCGACCTGATCGCGACGCAGCACCAGGTTGTATTCCCGCTGGGCATCCACCCGTTTCATCCGCTCGGCAATGGCACGAAAGGTCAGGCTGGTCTCGACACTACCAAGGTGGCGCTCACCATCAAACAGCGGAAACACGTAGCGAAACCCGGAAAGAATGCGGCCGCTCTCGAAACCCGCCACCGGTCGCTTCTCCTGATTGGCGATGCGCAGCGATGGACGCACGTCAAACAGGGGATCATCGAACTTGTCCAAGGCATGAAAGCGCAGATAGCTGCGGCCATCGGCGGTATGAAAATGAAGCTGGCGAATCCCCAGTCGGACCAGATCATCATAGGCCCGCGCCAGCTGGCGAAACAGCTGGCCGCGCGCCGCCGGATCGCCATCGATGCCGCGAGCGAAGGTGGCAATCACCTCAGGCCGGCTGATGGACTCGCTAACCAGAATCTGGGTGGCCAGGCCATAGCTGTCAACGCTGGCACGATAGGCCGTGACAACCAGATTGACCTGCTGATCCAGATAGCTGTTCTGGCGATACTGCCAGTTGTGATAGGTGAAATACAGCGCCAGCCCCCAGGCCAGGGCAAAACCCACAAGCCAGGCGGCGATCTTCAAACCTGGCCGGGTGGGACTGCGCTCAGACATCAGAAATTCCCCTGTTGCGGAATCACCGCGCCTGCACGCAAGCGGCGGATTTCCGCATAGTCAGCGTCCGATGCCGGCAGCACGCCCTGCCCCAGGCTCTCGCCCCAGCCGGCACGAACCCCTGCATCGGCCGC
>JADGBD010000082.1:2790-8063 GCA_015231665.1 Gammaproteobacteria bacterium | reverse complement strand
TGGGGAGACCAAAGGCTTGTTCAGCCTGACACAGCTTTTCGGCAGATCGACCTTTAGCCACGGCATTCATCCGCCGGAGCATAAGGCGGAGACGGCGCAGCGGCCGATTCGGCGTATGCCTTTTCCGTCGCGTCTGGTGCTGCCGCTGAATCAGCATATCGGCAAGCCGGCCATCGCCTGCGTCAAGAAGGGCCAGGAGGTGGTGCGCGGCGAGCCCATTGCCGAGGCGGACAGCTATGTCTCCGTACCCCTGCATGCCCCGGCCAGCGGGCGTATTCGCGGCATCGAGCTGATGCCCAGCGCGCGCGGTCCGCGCACGCCCTCGATCCTGCTGGATGTGTACGAGAGCGCTACCCAGGAGGTGCTCTGGGGCTGCGAGCGTGATCTGGATTCGCTCAGCCCGGAGCAGTTGATCCAGGCGGTGCGCGAGACCGGCATGGTCGGTCTGGGTGGCGCCGCCTTTCCCTCCCACGTCAAGCTGACGCCGCCGACGGATCACGCGGTGGATACCCTGGTGGTCAACGGCTGCGAGTGCGAGCCCTATCTCACCTGCGACCACCGCATGATGCTGGAATGGACCGATGCCCTGCTGCTCGGCACTCGCATCGCCATGCGCTGCCTGGGGGTGGCGCAGGCGGTGATCGGCGTCGAGGACAACAAGCTGGATGCGGTGCAGGCCATCGCCGCCAGAATCCAGCCCGGCAGCGGTATCAGCGTCAAGGCGGTGCCGACCAAGTACCCGCAGGGGGCGGAGAAAATGCTGATCAAGTCGGTGCTCAACCGCGAGGTGCCCCCCGGCGGCATCCCGGCGCAGATCGGCGTGGTGGTGAACAATGTCGGCACCCTGAGCATGCTCGGCCGCCTGCTGCCCAAGGGCGAGGGGCTGATCGAGCGGGTGGTCAGTGTGGTCGGCCCCGGCGTGGAGCGGCCCGGCAACTATCTGGTGCCCATTGGCACGCCAGTGGGATTTGTCCTGGAGCAGGCCGGCCACGAGGGCCGCAAGAGCGAGATCATCCTCGGCGGGCCGATGATGGGCACTGCGGTGCCCTCGCTGGATACGCCCATCACCAAGGGCACCTCCGGCGTGCTGGTGCTCAACGAACCGGCGATAGATACGGAAAGCCGCCTGCGCAGCTGGCCCTGCATCCGCTGCGGCCGTTGCCTGGAGGCTTGTCCCATGCACCTCAACCCCTCCATGCTTGGCCAGCTGGCGGCCAAGCGCGAATACGAGCAAATGGGCGAGAAATACCACCTGATGGACTGCTTTGAATGCGGCTGCTGCTCCTACAGCTGCCCCTCCAACATCCCCCTGGTGCAATACTTCCGCATCGCCAAATCCATCCTGCGGGAGAAGTCATGATGAGCGTTTTTTGGACGCAGAGGGCGCAGACGACTGCAGGGATGCAGGAGGTAGAACGAAGCAGGAGGCCAGAGTCGAGAAGCGCAGAGGACGCTGAGCTAATAGCCTATGTGGGCCGGGCTGTAGGTCGGCCTTCAGGCCGACTGTCGGCTGCAAAGCGGGTACCGGCGACCCCATCACCACTGATCAGGCCAATCGGGCTGAAGCCCGGCCTCTCTTTTAATCTCTGCGCCCTCTGCGCTCCTTTGCGTCCTCTGCGTCCCAAGAGCTCAATGCATCCCAACTAAGCACATGACCAACAAAGCCCAAATCGAAATTCGTACCTCGCCCCATGCCCATTCCGGTGCCGATGTGGTGCAGATCATGCGCACCGTGGCCCTGGCCCTGCTGCCCCTGGCGGGTTGGGGTGTCTGGCGCTATGGTCTGTCGGCGGCGCTGTTGCTGCTGACCACGCTGCTCGGCTGCCTGCTGGCGGAGCGCCTGTTCAACCGTATGCGCGGCCAGCCTAGCTCGCTGGGCGACTGGTCGGCGGTGATCACCGGCCTCTTGCTGGGGCTGTCGCTGCCGCCGGGCTTTCCGCTGTGGATGGGGCTGGTGGCGGCCTTTGCCGCCATCGGTCTCGGCAAGGCCTTGTTTGGTGGTCTGGGGATGAACCCGCTCAACCCGGCGCTGGTGGGGCGTGCCTTTGTCCAGGCGGCCTTTCCCGCCGCCATCACCACCTGGACTCCGGCGCTGTTCGATGGCCGCTTCACTAACCCGGTGCCCAGCACCCTGGCCTGGCCCTTTCTGCGCCCTGATGACATAGGTCCCTGGCTGCACGAGCGGGCGGTGGATGGTTTTACCGGCGCCACCCCCTTGGCGCTGATGAAGTACGAGGGCCAGAGCATCCCCCTGACCGATCTGCTGATGGGCGGCGGCGCCGGTTCCATCGGTGAGGCTGCCTTGTTGATACTGGTCTGCGGCCTGTTTCTCGCCTTCAAGCGTATGCTCGACTGGCGGATACCGGTCAGCATCATGGCCAGCACGGCGCTGTTTGCCTGGTTGGCGCAGTTGTTCGACCCCAGCGCGCCGGGGCCGTTGATCATGCTCTGCTCCGGCGGCCTGATGCTGGGCGCCTGGTTCATGGCCACCGACATGGTGGGCTCGCCGATGACGCCCCTGGGGGTGCTGATCTATGGCGTGCTCATCGGCTTTGTTACCGAGGTGATCCGCCTGTTCGGCGGCCTGGGCGAGGGGGTGATGTACGCCATTCTGCTGGGTAATGCTGCCGCGCCCCTGATCGATCAGTGGACCCAGCCACGGGTGTTCGGTGCGGCCAAGGCCAGAACCAGCGCTAGCGCGAGGAAGTCGGCATGAGTCAGGCGCAACCCGATAGCCTGCAGCACCAGACCCCGGCGCTGCGGATGCTGGTTACCCTGGGCGGGGTGGCCATGCTGTCCGGCTTTTTGATCGTGCTGGTGTATCAACTGACCAAGCCGATCATCGAGGAAAACCAGCGCCTGGCGATCGAACAAATGGTGTTCAAGCTGGTGCCCGCCGCCAGCATCCGGCGAGATATCGAGCTGGCACCTGGACTGTCGGTGTATGCCGCCTATGATGAGCAGGGCAGGCTCAAGGGCGTGGTGGCACGGGGTGCAGCCCAGGGCTATGCGGATTTGGTGCATCTGCTCTACAACTATGCCCCGGATTGTGACTGCATCAAGGGGTTTGATATTTTGAAGATGGCCGAGACCCCTGGGCTGGGAGACAAGATCCTCACCGACAAGGCTTTTTTGGCGAATTTTGACTATCTGGATGCGCGTCTGGATGGCGAGGGCAAACAGCTGGCCAACCCCATAGTCACGGTCAAGCACGGCAAGAAGCAGGAGCAGTGGCAGATCGATGCCATCTCCGGCGCCACCGTCACCTCCCGCGCCGTGGGCAAGGCGATCAACGATTCGGCCCAGCGCATGCTGCCGCTGCTGCAGCCACGGCTGGATGAGATCAGGCAGATTCAACCTGGGCAGAAACCTTCGGAGCAGCAGCCATGAGCCTGCACAATCCCCATATCGACTGGCAGACCTTCACCGACGGTCTGTGGAAAGAGAACCCGGTGTTCGTCATGCTGCTGGGCATGTGCCCGGTGCTGGCGGTGACCAACTCGGCGATCAATGCCCTGGCCATGGGCCTGGCTACCACCTTTGTGCTGCTGGCGTCGGGCCTGCTGGTGTCTCTGCTGCGCCATCAGATCCCCAAGCAGGTGCGCATCGCCACCTATATTCTGATCATCGCCACCTTTGTCACCATCGTCGATTATCTGATTCAGGCCATCTCCTTGGAACTGTACAACGCCCTGGGGGCTTTCATTCAGCTGATCGTCGTCAACTGCATGATCCTCGGCCGCGCCGAGGCCTATGCCTCCAAACACCGGGTGGCCAAGTCCCTGCTCAACGCCCTGGGCATGGGTCTGGGCTTTACCTTCGCCCTGCTCTGTCTGGGGGTGGTGCGCGAGGTGCTGGGGGCAGGCAGCCTGTTTGGCGTCGATCTGTTCGGTAGCCAGTTCGAGCCCTGGGTGGTGATGGTGCTGCCGCCGGGGGGCTTCATCGTCCTCGGTGGCTGGTTGTTGTTGTTCGAGTGGCTGCGCGAGCGCCGTGCCGCCGCCCAACTGGAGAAGGAGGCCGCCCGTGCCCGCTGAGAGTCTGAGCTTTATCTTTCTGAATGCCGCCCTGGCGAATAACTTCGTCCTGGCGCTGTTTCTTGGCCTTTGCCCCTTTCTCGGTGTCTCCGGCAAGCTGGATACCGCCGTGCCCATGGGCATAGCCACCAGCTTCGTCATGCTGGTCAGCTCCATCAGCGCCTTCGGCATCAACTGGATTCTGACCAGCCTGGAGATCGAGTTTCTCAGGCTGATCAGCTACATAGTGGTCATTGCCAGCGCCGTGCAGCTGGTGGAGATGGTGCTGAAGAAGTTCAGCCCGGCGCTGTTTCACTCCCTGGGCATTTTCCTGCCGCTGATCACCACCAACTGCGCCATCCTTGGTCTGGCGCTGTTTCAGACCTTCAAGGAATACGATTTTCTCCAATCCCTGGCCTATGCCTTGGGCGCCGGTGCTGGTTTTACCCTGGCCATAGTGTTGATGGCTGGCCTGCGCGAGCGTCTGGCCCTGGCCAACCTGCCCACCCCAGCTCAGGGCGCGGCCATGAGCCTGATGCTCGGCGGCCTGCTGTCGCTGGTGTTCATGGGCTTTGCCGGCCTCGGAGGTCAATGATGCTCGACTACCTCATCGCCATGCTGGCCATACCCATCCTCATGCTCAGCTGGCTGCTGGTGCAAAACCTGGCTCGACGCTTCGCCAAGGCCCACCCGGAATTCGGCCCGACGCGGGAAGAGGGCGGCGGCTGCGGCACCTCCTGCGGCTGCGCCGGCAAAAGCAGCTGCAAGCGGGGGTGATTTAAAGGATCGCAAAGGGCGCAAAGGACGCGCAAAGGACGCAGAGAAGAATGAGGAGGTAAAGCCCCGCGCCCCTCAACCTGGGAGCTCCGAGCGCTGGCTCGGAGGTGCAAAGTGGTAGCCCGGATGCAGCGAAGCGGAATCCGGGGTGGTCCTGGGAATAGCTTAATCTCGCCATGGACGTAGTTTTGGCTGAGCGATTTTTTTGCCGTTAACCATGGCTTTGAGATGTTCATGTACCTCATCTGCGTCAAAGCCTGTGCCGGTCTGTAGCATCTGTTCGCGCGCAGCTTGAGCGTCGGCAATAAAGCGGGCTCTAAGGTGCAGATTTTTGTTGAGTTTCAAGGATGTAGTTGTCATAGCTGACCTCCTGAGTGGCACCAAGGTAGCACCATTTTCCGCAGTGCTGCAACGCCTTCAGTCACTGAAGGCGCTACAATGCCGACCTCCTTTAGCCGAGCATCCAGCCCATGAGCTTTGTTG
>JADGBD010000082.1:0-2690 GCA_015231665.1 Gammaproteobacteria bacterium | reverse complement strand
AGGCGCTACAATGCCGACCTCCTTTAGCCGAGCATCCAGCCCATGAGCTTTGTTGTCAGCACCGAGGCGCCGCACAAGGACAGGCGCGACCTGCATAATCTCAAATCCATGCTGCCCTATCTCTGGGAATACCGGGGCCGCGCCCTGTTTGCCCTGGCCTGCCTGCTGGTGTCCAAGGTGGCCAATGTCGGCATCCCGGTGGTGATGAAGGATCTGGTGGATTACCTGGAGCAGACCGACAAGGCCCTGCTGCTGATGCCCTGGATGCTGCTGCTGGCCTATGGTCTGCTGCGCCTGGGCAATTCCCTGTTCAACGAGCTGCGCGATGCGGTGTTCGCCAAGGTGCGCTACCGCGCCATGCGCCGGCTTTCCACCCGGGTGCTGCATCACCTGCATGCCCTGTCCCTGCGTTTTCATCTGGAGCGCCAGACCGGCGCCCTGAGCCGTGATCTGGAGCGTGGCACCCGCTCGGTCAGCTCCATCCTCAACTACATGGTGTTCAGCATACTGCCCATGCTGGTGGAATTCAGCCTGGTGGCAGCGGTGATGCTGAGCCAATACGACCCCATTTTCACTCTGGTCACCTTTGGCGCCGTGGCGGTCTATGTCGCCTTTACCCTGGCGATCACCGAATGGCGCATGGAGTATCGGCATCAGATGAACCGGCTGGATTCCGAGGCCAATAATCAGGCCTTCGACAGCCTGATCAACTACGAAACGGTGAAATACTTCGGCAACGAGCCCATGGAGCTGAAGCGCTACGACACCACCCTGGCGGACTGGGAATTCAACGCGGTCAAGAGCCAGACCTCCATGTCCCTGCTCAACTTTGGCCAGGGTGCGATCATCGCCCTGGGGGTGAGCCTGATCATGATCCTGGCCACCCAGGGCGTGGTGGATGGCGAAATGAGCATCGGCGATCTGGTGCTGCTCAACGCCTTCATGCTGCAGCTGTTCATTCCGCTCAACTTCCTCGGCGTGGTTTATCGCCAGATCAAATACGCCCTGGCGGACATGGACCGGGTGTTCAAGCTGCTGGAGACCGAGCCGGAAATCCGCGATGCCGCCGATGCCCGGCCGCTGCAGCTCAGCCAAGGCGAGATTCGCTTCGAGCAGGTGGATTTCGGCTACAACCCGGACCGGCAAATCCTGCACGGGGTGGATTTCTGCGTACCGGCCGGGCAAAAGGTGGCCGTGGTGGGCCACAGCGGCGCCGGTAAATCCACCCTGTCACGCCTGCTCTATCGCTTTTACGAGGTGAGCGGCGGCCGCGTGCTGATCGACGGCCAGGACCTGCGCCAGCTGACCCAGGCCAGCCTACGCGAGGCTATCGGTATAGTCCCGCAAGACACGGTGCTATTTAACAACAGCATCTACTACAACCTTGCTTACGGCCGCCCCGATGCCAGCCAAGCAGAGATCGAACGGGCTGCCGAGCTGGCGCACATTCGTGCCTTCATCGAAAGTCTGCCTCAGGGCTGGGATACGACAGTGGGCGAGCGCGGGCTGAAGCTCTCTGGCGGCGAGAAGCAGCGCGTCGCCATCGCCCGCGCCATGCTCAAGCGGCCGCGCATCCTCATCTTCGACGAGGCCACCTCCTCCCTGGACTCCAAGACCGAGCAGGCGATCCAGCACACCCTCAGGGAAGTGGCGCAAAACCACACCACCCTGGTCATAGCCCATCGCCTCTCCACCGTGGTCGATGCCGATCGTATTTTGGTGATGGAGCAGGGGCGTATCATCGAGCAGGGCAGTCACCGCGAACTGCTCGCCCAAAAAGGCCAATACAGCCGCATGTGGGCGCTGCAGCAGGAGGAGAGGGATAGGGCCTTGACGGGGTGATGCGGGGCTCGGGCAAAGAAAGTTAGACTTCGGGTTGGCTGGAATGCACAGGACACCGCTCGTTTCCGGCCATGATTCAAGGTGGATGGGTTTGCTCAAGCTGAGTCGTCTGGGCTAAGCTGAATCTGTTGGAGTTTGGGGCTGCGGGGATTTGACAGCCTCGGTTCGAATCAGAGTCGCTTATCTTTATAACACTTAAAGTATGTTGAAAATTATTCTACCGATAGAAGCCATTGAGACTATTGCATCTGGCTCAAGCATTCGTGAATTCTCATTGCTACGGCAGAAATATGGGCCAGGTCGTTGGAAGAAAAAGAAAGGCATAGCATGGGTGGAGGTTGATGATGGTACACATGTGAAGGCATTCACTGGTACGAGGCTCATGGTATTGGTAAGGTAAAGATGAAGGTGAAAAGATGGGTTTAACATTTGTTGTGTGTTTGCAAAAAGACAACATTGGAGATTTGTCTGGAGATGATATGCAAGTTGGTCGAGTATATGAAGTGGTAGAACAAGATGCCGGTCATGGGATGATACGAATCATTGATGAATCAGGAGATGATTTCCTATATCCCAAAGCCTGCTTTGCCAATATCAGCGTGCAAGACAGTGTTGCTGCACAGTTGCTTCAGGTGCTTCCGCACAACTGACGTTGGCCGCAGGATTGGGCCGCCGACTGTCATGGAGCGCAGCTTATTTGGCAATTATTTTCCCTTGATGGTGTAGATAAAGGTCGCAGAACTGCCAGCCCGGAGAACCAAATTCCATGATTTTGCCCAATAGGCTAGGTATTACTGATCAGGTTGAGTTGGCCAAAACTGAAGAGAAAATCAGCAAGCAAAAGGCCA
>JADGBD010000081.1 GCA_015231665.1 Gammaproteobacteria bacterium | reverse complement strand
TCGACGGTGAGGATGTGGCCGTACTCGGTCTCGTTCTTGTGATTGACCATCGCCGCCAGGGTGGTGGACTTGCCCGAGCCAGTGGGTCCAGTGACCAGAACGATGCCACGCGGGTAATCGGAGATGTCCTTGAATATCCTGGGGGCGCCCAGCTGCTCCAGGGAGAGAATCTTCGAGGGAATGGTGCGGAACACCGCGCCAGCACCGCGGTTCTGGTTGAAGGCATTGACGCGAAAGCGCGCCAGCCCGGGGATCTCGAAGGAGAAGTCGCACTCGAGAAACTCTTCAAAGTCCTTGCGCTGCTTATCGTTCATGATGTCATACACCAGACGATGGACATCCTTGTGCTCCAGCGCCGGCACATTGACCCGGCGCACATCGCCATCGACGCGAATCATCGGCGGCAGACCCGCCGACAAATGCAGGTCAGACGCCCCGTGTTTGACCGAAAACGCCAAGAGTTCCGAAATATCCATTGCTCACCTCTGTTAAGCTAGACCCATAGCGCCCAATATTACCTATATCCGCAGGTTCTGGCATGACCGATATTGCAAAAAACCTCCGCGATCTGCAGCAGCAGATCGCGCAGATGGCTCGCCAGCATGGCCGCGATCCCGCGCAGATCCAGCTGCTGGCGGTGAGCAAGACCAAACCCGCGGCAGATATTCGCGCAGCCTTTGCCGCCGGCCAGCGCCAATTCGGCGAGAATTATCTCCAGGAGGCCCTGGAAAAGATCAGCGCGCTTGCGGACTTGGCAATTGAATGGCATTACATCGGCCGCATCCAGAGCAACAAGACCCGGCCCATCGCCGAGCATTTTGCCTGGGTGCACGGCCTGGATAGCCTCAAGCACGCCCAACGCCTGAGCGAGCAACGGCCGGACTCGCTGCCGCCGCTGAATCTCTGCCTGCAGGTCAACCTCAGCGGCGAAGCGAGCAAGGGCGGCGTTGCCCCAGAGCAGCTGCTGGCGCTGGCCCAGGCCATAGCCCCGCTGCCGCGCCTGCACCTGCGCGGGCTGATGACCCTGCCCGCCGCCGAGACCGATTTTGCGCGCCAGCGCCAACCCTTTCGCCGCCTGGCCGAGCTCAAGCAAGAGCTTTGCGCCCAGGGCCTGGCGCTGGATTGCCTGAGCATGGGCATGAGCGCCGATATGGAAGCGGCCATCGCCGAGGGCAGCAGCATCCTGCGTATCGGCACCGCCCTGTTCGGCGAGCGCGACCGGGCTTGAATTTGCCGGCGCAAAACCCGATAACTAGCACCTGTTTCACAGTGACCCACAGGGGCCGGGCAAAACCGGATCGCAAAGAACGCAAAGATAAAATAGGCGCGCAAATCCGTAGCCCGGATGCAGCGAAGCGGAATCCGGGATTGGCAGGACGCAGTTTTTTGACATTTTGTACAGCATTACACAGGTAAGAAACCTAAAGAAGCATTTAGCCACAGAGCACACAGAGAGACATCAAGACGCTGCAGAGCTTTCGGGTATTCCGACTTGGGATGCAACTGCCTGAAAAGACTCTGCGATCTCCGTGTCTCTGTGGCTTAACCCTTAGATCCAGGACCATGAACAGACACACAGCAATCAGCTTCATCGGCGGCGGCAACATGGCCGCCAGCCTTATCGGCGGTCTCATCGCCAACGGTCATCAGGCCGACAAACTCCGCGTCAGCGACCCCAACCCCGAGGCCCTCAACGCCCTCGCCCGCTTCGGCGTCACCCCTTGCCGCAGCAATGCCGAGGCGATCGAGGCGGCCGAGGTGGTGGTGCTGGCGGTCAAGCCCCAGGTCATGGCCCAGGTGGCGCGCGATCTGGCCCACGCCATCCAGGCCAACCGGCCGCTGGTGATCTCCATTGCCGCCGGTATCCGCGAGGCCGATCTGCAGCAGTGGCTCGGCGGTGATGTCGCCCTGGTGCGCACCATGCCCAACACCCCGGCGATGATCCAGGCCGGCGCCACCGGCCTGCATGCCTCGGCCATGGTCAGCGATGCCCAGGCCAGCCTGGCCGAGTCGATCATGCGCGCTGTGGGCTTGATCCAGTGGGTCGAAGACGAATCCCTGCTGGATGTGGTCACCGCCCTCTCCGGCAGCGGTCCGGCTTATTTCTTTCTGGTGATGGAGGCCCTGGAGCAGGCCGCCATCGATCAGGGTCTGCCGGCGGAAACCGCGCGTCTGCTGACCCTGCAAACTGCCCTGGGGGCCGCGCGCATGGCCCTGGAGAGCGAGGACAGCACCGCCCTGCTGCGGCAAAAGGTCACCTCGCCCGGCGGCACCACCGAGCAGGCGATCAAGACCCTGGAAGCAGGCAATATCCGCGAGCTGCTCGCCCGCGCCCTGGGCAATGCCAAGCTGCGCTCCGAGCAACTCTCAGCGATGATTCACGACCATGGATAGCAACTACCTGACCAACCCGGCGGTCTTCCTCATCCAGGCCCTGTTTGGCTTCTACATCCTGCTGGTGGTGCTGCGCCTGCTGCTGCAGTGGCTGCGGGCGGACTTCTACAACCCCATCTCCCAGTTCATCGTCAAGCTCACCCATCCGCTGCTGCGGCCCATGCGCCGCTTCATTCCGCCTCTGGGGCCGCTGGACACCAGCTCCCTGCTGCTCGCCTGGCTGCTCAAGAGCCTGGAGATCGGCCTGTTGCTGACGATCCTCGGCGTCTCGGTATCGCCGCTGATCGCCCTGCTCTGGGCGATGCCTGCGCTGCTCCAGCTGACCCTGAACATCTTCCTCTTTGCCATCATCATCCAGGCCGTTCTCAGCTGGATCAATCCGGATCCCTACAGCCCCATCTTTGGCTTGCTCAACAGCATCACCCGACCGGTACTCGAACCCTTTCGCCGCCTGCTGCCCGACCTGGGTGGCATCGACCTCTCGCCGATGGTCGCCATCATCGCCCTCTACCTGCTGGAGATGCTGCTGTTACCGCCGCTCAAGGCGCTGCTGGGCATGCCCCTGAATTTCTAGCAGTGGCGCCCTGGTACCGCTGGCAGGGCGATGACCTGCTGCTGCATCTGCGCCTGCAGCCAAGGGCCAGCCGGAACGGCTGGGTCGGCCCCCTGGATGACGCCTATAAGCTACGCCTCACCGCCGCGCCGGTGGAGGGCAAGGCCAATGCCGAGCTGATCGGCTTTCTCGCCAAGGCCTTTGGGGTCAGCAAGTCCGCAGTATGCATCGAGTCCGGCGAGACCGCCCGGATCAAGCGCATCAGAATCAGCTCGCCAGCCTACCTTCCAGATGAATTACATATAGTTAAAGAAATATAATAATGTTGTTTCTATTTTTACGCCAAAACCGGCTATACTTGCGCCAATGTGCCAAATAGCCTGAAAGAGCAAGTCGGAAGCCAAAGCCGAGAAGCGCGCAGAGTGCAGGGATTGCAGAGCCACTGATCAATTAAACTCTGCGTGCTCTGCGCTTCTCCGCGACCTCTGCGTCCTGATCTGCTGTTTTGCTCTGTACTTCACCCGGCAACCGAGGAGAACCCGTTAAAAGCCGCCATGCTGGAATCCACCCACAGCGCTGCCCTGGACAAGCATCTGGGGGAACTCAATCGATGGAAGGGTCTGTTGAAAAAGACCATCATCGAGTATTACGCATGGCTGAAAAAACACCGTCTGCTCTCCGTCGAAACCGAGGAGCAGCTGCGCGCCGCGATCCACGCGATCAACACCGATGAGCTGACCATCGCCCTGGTCGCCGAGTTCTCCCGCGGCAAGACCAACCTGATCAACGCCATCTTCTTTGCCGACTTCGGCCGCCAACTGCTGCCCTCCACCGCCGGTCGCACCACCATGTGCCCGGTGGAAATGTTCTACGACCGCAGCCACGACCAGCCCTATCTGCGCGTCCTGCCCATCGATACCCTGCTTGATCCCCGCTCCCTCACCAGCTTCAAGGAAGCCCGCGAATGCTGGCAGGAATTCCCCCTGGATCTGAGCAACCCCGAGCAGTTGCAGCAGGTGCTGATGGAGGTGCGCCTGACCAAGCAGGTGCCTCTGGCCGAGGCGCATCGCCTGGGCCTGGCGATGGACAATCCGGACCAGCCCGGGCCGAGTCAGGACGAGGATCTGGTGGAAATCCCCAAATGGCGCCACGCCCTGCTCAACTACCCCCATCCGCTGATGAAAAAGGGCCTGCGGGTGGTGGAGACCCCCGGCCTCAATGCCCTTGGCAGCGAGCCTGAGCTGATCTTCGGCCTGCTGCCCACGGCGCAGGTGATCCTGTTTGTGCTGGGCGCCGACACCGGCGTCACCAGCAGCGATCTGAAGATCTGGCAGAACCACATCCGCGCCTACCAGCAGCAGCGCCGCCAGGCGGTGATCGTCGCCCTGAACAAGATCGACATGCTCTGGGACGAACTGCAAACCGATGAGGAAGTGGACCGCATCATCGCCCGCCAACGTCTCAGCACCGCCCAGCTGCTGGAGCTGCCGGAGCAGGCGGTGTTTCCGGTCTCCGCGCACAAGGCCCTGGTGGCCAAGATCAAACAGGATGAGCGCCTGCTCGCCCGCTCCGGCCTGAGCCTGGTGGAGGAATTCCTCTCCCAGGATCTGCTGGTGGGCCGACGCAACACCCTGGTGGAGAGCTACTGCAGCGGCATAGGTCACATGATCGATAACAGCCTGCTGGTCATCGAAGGCAAGCTGGAGGCCATGCAGGCGCAGCGGCGCGAGCTGTTCGAGCTCTCCGGCCAGAGCAACGCCATGATCGGCGACCTGCTGGAAGAAACCCTGCAGCAGAAAAAACGCCATCAGCACAACATCAATGAGCTGCTGCTCGGCCAGAAGGAGCTGGAGCGCAAGTCCGCTGAGCTGGCGCAAATCCTCAGCCTGGAGGCGATAGACCAGCTGATCGCCGAGACCCAGCAGCGGATGCAGGGCAGCTGGACCACCGGCGGCCTGAAAAAGGCCATGCAACTGCTGTTCGACCAGCTCAACAGCCGCATGATCGCGGTGACCAACACCGTTGACCAAAGCCGGGATCTGCTGCAGGAAATCTATCGCCGCTTTGAGGGCGAGGAAGGCTTCAGCCTGGGCCAGCCGCGCAGCTTTTCGGTGATGAAGCACAGGGTCAAGCTGGACATGCTCTATCAGGAGGCCGAGGCATTCCGCAACAGCGCTGCCACTGCTCTGTCGGCGAAAAACACCGTGATCCAGCGCTTTTTCACCGCCCTTGCCGACCAAGCCCGGGCGCTGTTCGCCGGCGCCGCCGAGGACTCCCGCGGCAACTGGATTCCGCTGGCCCTGGAACCGCTGAAATACCAGATCCGCGACCACCGCGATCTCCTCGACCGCAAGATCGGCGATCTGAAAAAGATCGCCGAGTCCCGCGATACCCTCACCGAGCGCATCAAGGAACTGCACCGGACGATCAAGCGCCACAAGACCGAGCTGGAAAAACTGCAGGAGATGCAGAAGACCATACGCCAGCTCAGTAACCAGCGGCCGGATTGATTTCCAGCTGCCAACGGTCAGCCGTCAGCCGTCAGCATCTGTAGCCCGAATGGAGTGCAACGGAATCCGGGATTGGCGCAAGCCCGGTGCGCGACGTTCGCGCTTCCAACCCCAAACTAAACCCAACAAAAAACCGC
Source organism: Gammaproteobacteria bacterium (assembly GCA_015231665.1). Taxonomy (GTDB): domain Bacteria; phylum Pseudomonadota; class Gammaproteobacteria; order Chromatiales; family Chromatiaceae; genus Magnetovirga. The sequence goes on along the minus strand of JADGBD010000081.1, from coordinate 2,520 downwards.
CCGAGGGCGGTTTTTTCGTGCCGATCAAAATGCGTGGCCTTATTTGATCTTGGCTTCCTTGTACATCACATGCTGGCGGATGGTGGGATCGAATTTCTTCATCTCCATCTTTCCAGGGGTGTTGCGCTTGTTCTTGGTGGTGGTGTAGAAGTGGCCGGTACCGGCGCTGGACACCAATTTGATCTTGTCGCGAGCTGACTTTGCCATAGCTGTCTCCCCTTAAACCTTTTCGCCGCGGCCGCGCAGTTCAGCCAGAACCACGTCTATGCCTTTCTTGTCGATGATGCGCATGCCCTTGGTGGAAACACGCAGACGCACAAAACGCTTTTCACTCTCCACCCAGAACCTGTGGTGGTGCAGGTTGGGCAAAAAACGGCGACGGGTCTTGTTATGGGCGTGGGAGACGTTGTTCCCCACCGCCGGACGCTTGCCTGTGACCTGGCAGACTCGAGACATGGTTGATTCCTCAGATGATTTTGTGCTTTAACGCCCAGCCACCAAAGCGGAGCGGGCGGTGAAAGGGGCGTATTTATAGCAGAAGCCCCAGCCCGACACAAGCGCGGCGTGCAATTCACCCGCGTGCAGTTCACAGGTAGCCCAGCTCCGCCAGCGACCTGACCTCGCCATCACCGACGATCATGTGATCGAGCAGGCGCACGTCCACCAGCTCCAGGGCCTGGCGCAGGCGCTGGGTGATATTGCGGTCGGACTGGCTCGGCTCGGCCACCCCGGAAGGGTGGTTGTGCGCCACGATCAAGGCCGCGGCATTGTAGGCCAGGGCCTTGCGCACCACTTCCCGCGGGTGCACCGAAGCGCCATCAATGGTGCCGTAGAACAGTTCCTCGTAGCGGATCACCCGGTGGCGGCTGTCGAGAAACAGCGCGGCGAAGATCTCGCTGGGGGCGTCGCGCAGCTGGGTCTGCAGATAACGCCGCACCGCATCCGGCGATTCCAGGGCATCGCCGCGCTGCAGGGTCTCCTGCAGATGACGGCGAGACATCTCGATCACCGCCTGCAGCTGGCAGAATTTGGCATCCCCCAGCCCCAGGCACTGACAAAAGCGCTTGCGATCCGCCAGCAGCAGACCACGCAGCCCTCCGAACTCATCCAGCAGCTCACGGGCCAGATCCACCGCGCTCTTGCCCTTGACGCCAATGCGCAGAAAAATCGCCAAAAGCTCCGCATCGGACAGGCTGGCCGCGCCCTGCTGCAGGAGTTTTTCTCGCGGCCGCTCTGCGGCCGGCCAGTCAGTGATTGCCATCGCACTATCCTCCGTGGGTCGAGAAGGGGATAATATGCCACTTTTTCCGGCGCAGCCTGGGGCAGATTCTTGATCAAGCGCATTCTACTTGGCGTTACCGGCAGCATCGCCGCCTACAAGGCGGCACAGCTGCTGCGCCTGCTGGTCACTCAGGGCTTTGAGGTGCGCGTGGTAATGAGCGGTGGCGCCGAGGCCTTCATCACCCCCCTGAGCCTGCAGGCCCTGAGCGGCCATCCGGTAGCCACCGATCTACTCGACGCCAGCCAGGAATCGGCCATGGGGCACATAGATCTGGCGCGCTGGGCCGATCTGATCCTCATTGCCCCGGCCACGGCGAATACAATGGCGCGACTGGCGGCGGGGCTGGCGGACGATCTGCTCGCGGCCATTTGCCTGGCCAGCCGCGCGCCGCTGTGGCTGGCACCGGCAATGAACAGCCACATGTGGCAGCACCCGGCCACCCAGGCCAACCTGGCCCTGCTGCAACAGCGCGGCGCCCAGTTGCTGCCGCCGGAATCAGGCGAACTAGCCTGCGGCGAGCAGGGCGCCGGACGCATGCTGGAGCCGGAGCGGATTCTGCAGCAACTGCTGGCGGCCCAGACCGGTTCGATCGGGGCACCGCTCAAGGGCAAGCGCGCCCTGGTCACCGCCGGACCGACCCAAGAGCCGCTGGACCCGGTGCGCTACCTGGGCAATCGCAGCTCGGGCAAGATGGGCTACGCCCTCGCCGAGGCCCTGCGCGATGCCGGCGCCGAGGTCTGCCTGATCAGCGGCCCGGTGGCCCTGCCCTGCCCCGTTGGAGTAGAGCGCATCCTGGTGGGGCAGGCGCTACAGATGCACCAGGCGGTGATGGAGCGAGTGCAAGCCGGTGGGGTCGATCTGTTCATCGCCTGCGCTGCCGTAGCCGACTACCGGCCGGCGCAGGTGGCAGCGGAAAAGATCAAGAAAAGCACCGATTGCCTGCGCCTGGAGCTTGTGCCCAACCCGGACATCCTCACCGAGGTAGCAGCGCTGCCCACCGAGCTCAGGCCCTTCTGCGTCGGCTTTGCCGCCGAGACACAGCATCTGGAGGCGCAGGCCGAGGCCAAGCGCCAGGCCAAGCAGGTGGATCTGCTGGCGGCCAATCAGGTCGGCCAGGGCCTGGGCTTCGGCCAGGAGGACAACCAGCTGCTGTTGCTCTGGGCCGGCGGTCGCCTGCAGCTGCCGCTGCTGCCCAAGCGCCAGCTGGCGCAGCGGCTGGTGGAGCAACTGGTGGAGTT
>JADGBD010000080.1 GCA_015231665.1 Gammaproteobacteria bacterium | reverse complement strand
AACATGAAACTTCTCCTAATCGATGGGACGCAGAGGACGCAAAGAAGCGCAAAGGACGCAGAGAAGAATGAGGAAGAAGTAGCCCGGATGGAGTGAAACGGAATCCGGGGTTGCCGTTAGACATGGCTACCCCGTTGCACCTCCGAGCCAGCGCTCGGAGCTCCCAGATTGACAGGCGGCAATGTTGTTTCACAGTAAGCCCTAGCGGCCTCGCCCGCATTCGCAGTGAGTGAGCCTAGGCCCGGGCTGGCGGGGTCGTTCTGTTGCTGCAAGGGCTGAATAAAGCGGGACCTCAGTTCATTGCGCAGATCCTGGCGTTCTTGCTCGAGGCGATCCCATAGATCCTGATCTTCCGCTTCCAGCTCGGTGCGCAGCGCCCTGAGGCCCTGTTGCAGCCCTTGCTGGAGGACAGCGCTGGGGGTGGGTTCCAGTTTCTGCCGCAGCAGGCGCGGCAGCAGCCAGCCCAGGCCGATCAGCAGCAGGGAGTGGATAGCGAAGTCCAGGCCGAGAAAGCCGCCTTCGCCTCGGGTGCCAAGGTAAAACTGGCTCAGGGCGTGCTGCACCGCCCAGCCGCCGGCGCCAAGGGGCAGCAGCCATTCCAGCTGCTGGCTGAGGCGGAACAGGCCGCGCTGCAGCCAATGGCCGGGCTTGGCCAGTGCCTGATCCAACTGTTCGCCGAGCAGCTGTTGCAGCCGGTTGACCGAGGGCGGCGCGGTTTCAGCCTCGAACAGGGCCATGGGCAGGCCATCGGCGGCCAGCTGATTGAGCAGCTCCAGCCGCCCGGAGGCCAGCAGCTCGGCTTCCTGAGGGCCGCTGAGTGCCTCGGCCAGGGGGGCGAAATGGGCCGGCAGGGTTGCCAAGGATGACTCCTTGATACCCGCCAGCTGGCGTTTGCTGCGGCTGAGCAGGGCCTGAGCAAAGGCCGCCAGCGCCCGATCCCGCTGCTCCAGCCAGGCGCTGCGGGCCTGCCGCCAAGCGGCATCATCGCCCAGCCGCTGGTCGATTCGCGCCAGCAACTGTTGCAGGTCCTGGCGCCGGGCGCTGGTGCCGAGCTGTTGCAGCAACTCCAGGCTGTGCTGCTGAATCGCCTGATTGATCCGCTGCTCCAGCTGGGCAAAGTCATCCTCGGCGGCATCGGCCAGACAGCTGGTGCGCAGCAGGATGGGCTCGACGAAGCCCTCGCTGGCGAGGCGCTGGCGGAAGTCCTCAAGCTGCTCCGGGCGGCCCTGATCCCATTGGTTCATGACGAAGATCCAGGCATGGCGCTGGCGGCGCTGCTGGAGGAAGCGCCAGCCCTGGTCGTCGTGGTAGCGCTCGGGGCTGACCACATAGATGAGCCAGTCGATGTAGGGCAGCCAGGCCTCCACCAGCTGGCGGTTGGCCAGGGCGGTGCTGTCCATGTCGGGCATGTCGATCCAGGCGAGCAGGCGCCGCGCCGCTTCGTCGTGATAGGCGATGCGGGTTTGTGCCATGGGCAGCTCGGCTGGCAGCAGATCGATCTGGAAATCGCGATGCAGATAGAGGCTGACTTCCACCGAGGTCGGCCGCTGCAGGCCGGTGCGGGCGATTTCTGCCCCGGCCAGGCGATTGAGCAGGCTGCTCTTGCCAACGCCGGTGCCGCCGAACAATGCGACCAGCAGGGGGCGGTGGTGGCGGTCGCGAAACAGATCTTCGGCCTGCTGCCGCTCCAGGCTGTCGAGTTGTCGCAGCAGCTCGGGGTCGAGCCAATGGCGCTGAATCTGCCGATCCAGCCAGGGGAGAAGCTGTTGGTGGAGGGCGCTGGTCTGCATCAGCCAAGCCTCGCGCGGGCCTGCTCGGCCCGCTGCAGTTCCTCGGCCTGCAGGCCGAACAGCAGGTCCTGGGGCAGATCAGCGGGCAGCGCGAGCAGTTGCTGCTGCAGCGGGGCAAAGACCTGCTCCTGCACCGAGCGCCGCTGGGCCTGGTTGAGATCGGCGCCAATGCCTTCCATGAACTGGCCGACAGCGCCTTCGGTGAGCAGGGTGCTGAAGGCGAGCATGGCCGGGGTCAGGATCAGATCGGACAGGCCGATGCCACCGGACTTGAGGGCAAAGGCGACGGCGGCGGCATCGGCCGAGGCGCGGGTGGCGCGCAGGGTGTTGAGGGTTCTGGGGTGTTCCTGCAGATGGCCGAGCAGGCGGTTGGCGGCACTGTCGATCTCCGGCTGGAAATGGCGCTGGTGCTGGTCGATCAGCTGCAGCCCCTGTTGCTGCAGCTCGCTCTCCCGTTGCTGCAGCAACAGCCAGAGGTGTTGCCACCAGAGCTGCTGCCTGCCCTTGTTCTGGCCCGCCTGCACCGTGGCTTGATGGAGCAGGCGCTGGCGGGCCTGGCGCAGGGCCTCGCTGAGGAGCTTGGCCTCCATCGAGCTGGTCTCGGCATCCGCGTTGCGGGCACGCTGGAACAGGGACACGGCCTGGCGCACCGGCCAGGTCACCAGCTCCCGCGCCCGTGCCAGCGGCGCGGCCAGGCCGGGCAGTTCCAGCAGCTGCAGCAGCTGGAGGATGGCCTTGTCGAGACTCTCGCGGTAGTCGGGATTTTTCAGATAATCCCGCTCGAACTGCTGCTCGGCGCTGTGTAGCTCAGTCGCCACCTTGTCGCGCCAGGTCCGGGCGGCGGCCAGTTCCTGCTGCAGGGGTGCGGTCCAGCTCGACCAGTGGCGCTGCAGCAGCTCCGCCAGCTGGCGCGGATGGGGCGCTGTTCGCTGCAACTGCGGGCGCAGGCCGGCGAGCAGCTGTCTGGCCGCGGCGCTGGCGGCCAGTTCCTCTGTGGGGTTGTGCAGGTAGGGCAGACAAAACAGCGGCGTCGGCGGCAGGCCCTCAGCGGCAAACTTGGCGGCGACAATCTGCATCAACTCATCGGCTGCACCGGCGGGGACCTTGTTGATCACCAGCACCAGCGGCAGGCCGGCGGGGGCGATCAGACGCAGCAGCTCCCAGACGCTCTGGTCGGCGTATTTCTCCTTGCTCACCAGCATCACCACCAGATCGGTGAGGGCGCAGAGGGCCGGCACCGTGGTGCGGTAATGGCGCGAGCTGACGGAGTCGAAATCCGGGCTGTCCCACACCAGCATTGGCGGCAGGGCATCGGCGGTGCTGTCCCTGGGGACCTGGATGAGGCTATAGTAGCCGACCTTGTCGGGAAACAGCTGTTCCGGCTCCGCCGGGCTGAGGCCGGGCAGCAGGTCGTTGATCTGGCTGCGCTGGCGGTTGTCCAGGGGCGTGCTGGCAAAGCCCTGGGCATGGCGGGTGTGCCCAGCCAGGGGGCTGACCCCGGCTCGATCACTCCCCAGCAACAGGTTGACCAGGCTGCTTTTGCCCACCTGGGTGGGGCCTATCACCGCCAGCTGCAGGGGCAAGGGCGCGGTCTGTGCTGCGCGCAGGAGCAGGCCGTTGGCGTAGATCAGGGAGAGCAGGCTGGGGTTATCCGGGTCCAACGCCCGGTAACGGGAGATCAGGTGCGAGGTAAAATGGCACAGGCTGCGCAAGGAGGCCGGATTCATAGGGCGCACTTTAACCCAAAAAGCCTAGCCCGGCGAAACCGGAACCAAAAAAGGACGCAGAGGCCGCAAACGACTGCATGGACGCAGATGCAGGATGCCAGAGTCGCGAAGCGCGGAGATCGCAGAGTTGTGGAGAGGATTGTGAGAGAAGAAAAATTTAACGATCTGCGCGCTCTGCGCTTCTCCGCGATCTCTGCGTCCTAAAATCTGAAAATTAACGTCCGCCAATCAACGCGAATAAACGCAGACTATCATGACCTTAGTTGCTGACTCCGCTGAGCGCTTGAACTGCACCGTGCTGGCCAGTGGCAAGCAAGCGGAGATGTATCTCTACCTGGCCGAGGGAATGGGGTTTGCGCAGTTGCCCGAGGCCCTGCGCGGCCATTTTGGTCAGCCCCGGCCGGTGCTTGATTTGGAGTTATATCCCCAGCGGCGGTTGGCGCGGGTGGACGTGGTTGAGGTCATGGCTGCCCTGCAGCAGCAGGGCTTTTATCTGCAGATGCCGCCGCAGATCGAGGTGGAGCTTTATCAGGCGCAGATTTAGCCCGAGCCTGGGTTGATCTGCCTACTACTCAAAGGCGAAGTTTTGGATGAATAATTTTTTCAAGGTGGTCATTCCGGTTGGCTTGATCCTGCTCCTGCTTTGGGTGCTGGTGCCCGCGCCTCAGGTGGCGGAGCGGATGAATGACATGCCCTGGCAGATCGAGCTGTTTGAGAACGGCAGCAGCAAGGCGCTGGGGATTCATTTGGGCCAGGATAGCCTGGAGGATGTGATGCGCCTCTACGGCCCGCCTGAAGGCATGGCCCTGTTTGCCGCCACGGCGGATGGCAAGGACATGAGCCTGGAGGCCTATTTCGGCACGGTCAGGAATGGCCCTCTGGCGGCCAAGCTGGTGCTGGTGCTGGAGGCGAGCCGGGAGGAGATGTTTGCCATGGGCGAGCGCGCCCTGACCCGCAAGCCCGGCCCCAGCGGCGCCTACCAGTGGCTGCTGGCGGAGCCGGACAAGGCGCTGATGCAGAGTCGCCGAATCAAATCCCTGACCTACATCCCCCTCTATGGCCAGCTGGACGAGGAGTTCTTCAAGACCCGCTTTGGCGAGCCCGCTTCCCGCGCCCGGGTGGACGAAAAGGTCGAGCGTTGGTTCTATCCCGACAAGGGTCTGAGCATCCTCATCGATCAGGAGGGCAAGGAAGTGCTGCAGTATGTGATGCCGCGGGATTTTCGCCTGATGGAGATGAATCCGGACAGGCGTTAGGCTAGCTGCCAGCCGTCAGCTGTCGTTCAGCGGGCGCGTTACATAGGGGCTAAGCCCCTCGCCCCTCGGGGAGAGCCCGCGGGGAGAGAGGTTGGGGAGAGGGGGTTAGCTATTGCTGAACTGCGTCAGTCTCGCTGGCAGCGATACCATCCACCATCTTTTCCATCAGGCTCTGCGGGGTCTCGGGCTCGGCCTCGCCGCTGTCCTTGCCGAACACTGAATCGAAGCGAGGCTCCAGCTCCAGGCGCTGCACCAGCAGTTGCTTGAGCAGGTCACTGGGGTTGCCGAAGCGCTCACCCAGGGCCAGGCCGGCGCGTTCGCTGTCATCCCGCATTTGCTGCAGCAGCTGGCCCGGCGGTGTGCCCGGCGGGCCGCGGCGGCCCTGTTCCAGCTGATCCACCTGCTGATAGGTGCTGGCGGCCAGGCGGCTTTGGCTGTGGTTCATCTGCAGGCTGAAGCTGTTCAGCTCCTCTGAATTGAAGCCGTTTTTCAGCGCGGTCTTGAGCAAATCCGGGGTGTTGCCGGCGAAAAAGTCATCCGCCAGCTTGTCCACGTCCTTGAGCAGGTCCTTGATCGCCTGCTCCTCGTCTTTATCGAGATTGCCTTCCACCTGATATTGGAAGGAAAACTCGCTCTGGCGCTGCTGCATGCTCAGGCTGAAGCGGCCGTTCTCATCTTCGGCCTGATAGGCCAGGCTGGCGCTGCTGCTTTGGCGTTGCAGGTTGATGCTGATCTTGTCGCCATCGCGGGTTTCAATCTCCAGGCTCAGGCTGCGGGACTCGGCCTGGGCGCTGATGTCCAGGGCATCGCTGGCCTTTTGCGCCTCGCTCAGCACCAGGGGTTCGCCCCGGTCCATCCGATCCAGGCCCTGCTGCAGCAGTTCGTAGGTCTTTTCCACCTCTGCCTTGACCTTGCCCTCCAGCATGCCCAGGCCTTCGAGCATGTCGTAGGCCTTTTTGTAGCCTTCCTCGACGCCGGCACGGGCCTTCTCGCGCATCTCTTCCAGCTCGGCGGGGTCGGCGCCCTTGGCCTCGGCCTGCTTGATCGAGAGGTCGATGAAGTTGAGGATGCGATCCGAGACCTTTTCCGGGGTGAATTCGGCGGGGTCGAGCCGTTCGATGGTCTGGAAACCCTCGGCCTTGAGGTAGTCATTCAGGCCGCTGATGGCCTGCATGATTTTGTCGTTGAGCAGTTGCTGCGAGCTGGGCTTGCGCAGATCGACGCGGTCATCCGCCACTGGAGCGAGGTCGCTTTTCTCTGCTTTCGCCGGGGTTTGCAGGCGATCCTTGATCGCGCCGGCCTGGGCCTGAGGGGGGAGACTGATGGACTGGATGCTGCTGGCCATGGGGATTCCTCGGAAATGGGTTTTCTACTCAGTTTGGCGGCAGCTTTTCCTCAATCTTGAGGAGGAATCTTCGGCGCTACCGGTGAATCATCTATGGGTTAAGATAGCCCACTTTATTTGCGGGAGGTGAACAATGAGCGAGGCTGCTTCCATCGACGGCGACTTTCCTCTGCTGAGCCAGCTGGAGAGCCCGGCGGATCTGCGCCGCCTGCCGCCTCAGCGCCTGCAACCCCTGGCCGATGAGCTGCGCCGCTTTCTGATCCAGTCCGTATCCCGTACCGGCGGCCATCTAGCGGCGGGGCTGGGAGTGGTGGAGCTGACCCTGGCGCTGCACTATATCTTCGACACCCCGGAAGATCGGCTGGTGTGGGACGTTGGCCATCAGGCCTATCCGCACAAGATCATCACCGGCCGCCGCGAGCAGATGGCCAGCCTGCGCCAGCAAGGCGGCATCTCCGGCTTTCCCAAGCGCAGCGAATCGCCCTACGACACCTTTGGCGTCGGCCATTCCAGCACCTCCATCAGCGCCGCCCTGGGCATGGCGATTGCCGCCCGGCGTCAGGGCCTCAAGCGCCACAGCATCGCCGTTATCGGTGATGGTGCCCTGTCCGGCGGCATGGCCCTGGAGGCGCTGAACCATGCCGGCTCGATCAAGGACCTGGACCTGCTGGTGGTGCTCAACGACAACGATATGTCCATCTCCAAACCGGTGGGGGCAATGAGCAACTACCTGGCCAAGGTGCTCTCCAGCCGCTTCTACAACAGCGTGCGCGACGGCGGCAAGGCCACCATCGGCAAGATCCCCGGAGTGCGGGATTTCATCGGCCGCTGGGAAGAGCACATGAAGGGCATGGTCATGCCCGGTACCTTCTTCGAGGAACTGGGTTTCAACTACATCGGCCCGGTGGACGGCCACGACCTGCCCAGCCTGCTCACCACCCTGGGCAACATGAGCGAGATGCAGGGCCCGCGCCTGCTGCATGTGGTTACCCAGAAGGGGCGCGGCTTCCATCCGGCGGAGAACGACCCCTGCGTTTATCACGGCGTTACTCCCTTCGACCCGGACACCGGCGAGATGAACGGCAGCGGCGGCCGGCCGACCTACACCAAGATCTTCGGCCAATGGCTCTGCGCCACCGCCGAGCAGGACAGCCGCCTGGTGGCCATCACCCCGGCCATGTGTGAGGGCTCGGGGATGGTCGCCTTCCGCGAGCGCTTTCCCGCGCGCTACTTCGATGTGGGTATCGCCGAACAACATGCCGTCACCCTGGCCGCCGGCATGGCCTGCGATGGCCTCAAGCCGGTGGTGGCGATCTATTCCACCTTTCTCCAGCGGGCCTATGACCAGCTGATCCACGATGTCGCCCTGCAGAATCTGGACGTCACCTTTGCGGTGGATCGTGGCGGCCTGGTGGGCGCTGATGGCGCTACCCACGGCGGGGTGTTCGATCTGAGCTTCTGCCGCTGCATCCCCAACCTGCTGGTGATGGCCCCGGCGGACGAGGACGAATGCCAGCGCCTGCTGCAGACCGCCTATCAGTACCCTGGCCCGGCGCTGGTGCGCTATCCCCGCGGCACAGGTCCGGGGGTCGAGCTGAGCAGTCCGCTGGAGCCTCTGCCCATCGGCAAGGGCCGGCTGCTGCGTCAGGGGCAGGATCAGGGCCAGGGTCTGGCGATCCTGTCCTTCGGCAGCCTGCTCGCCACTGCGCTTGAGGTGGCGGAGCAATGCAACGCCACGGTGGCGGACATGCGCTTCGTCAAGCCCCTGGATGAAGAGCTGCTGGCGGAGCTGGCGAGGACCCATAGGGCCCTGATCACCTTGGAGGAGAACGCGGTGCAAGGCGGCGCCGGCTCGGCGGTGAATGAATGGCTCGCGGCCCAGGGTTTGAGCATCAAGGTCCGCAACCTGGGCCTGCCGGATCGCTTCATCGACCACGGCACCCAGGCCGAGCAGCTAAGAGACGCTCAACTGGATGTCGAGAACCTCCTGAGCCTGGTCAGGGAAATTTAGGCCGCGGAGCACGCAGAGGAGCGCGGAGAGCGCAGAGTTAGGAACGCGGTAATAATAGATTACCCCAATTTCTAGCTGCATATAGTTTCGAATTGTTTTAAAATTGTAACTATTCAGCCCAATTTTGAAAAAAACACTTGACAGGGTTTTTGGTGA
>JADGBD010000079.1 GCA_015231665.1 Gammaproteobacteria bacterium | reverse complement strand
TTCATTTGCGGACTCATCCATCCAAACCATCAATCCCGGCGGTAGTTGGGCGCTTCCTTGGTGATTTGCACGTCGTGGACGTGGGATTCGCGCATCCCCGCGCCGGTGACGCGGACGAACTGCGGCTGGGTGCGCATGGTCTGGATGTTGGCGCAGCCGGTGTAGCCCATGCTCGAGCGCACGCCGCCGGTGAGCTGGGTGATCACGTTCACCAGCGGGCCCTTGTAGGGCACCCGGCCCTCGATGCCTTCGGGCACCAGCTTGTCCGCTTCCTTGGTGTCTTCCTGGAAATAACGGTCGCTGGAGCCGTGGCGGGCCTGCATGGCGCCCAGCGAGCCCATGCCGCGGTAGGATTTGTAGGAGCGGCCCTGGAAGATTTCCACCTCGCCGGGGGATTCGTCGGTGCCGGCGAAGAGGCCGCCGATCATCACCGAATGGGCGCCGGCAACTATCACCTTGGCGACATCGCCGGAGTAGCGCAGGCCGCCATCGGCGATCAGGGGAACGCCGCTGCCTTCGAGCGCCTTGGAGACATTGGCCACGGCGGTGACCTGGGGCACACCGACACCGGCGACGATGCGGGTGGTGCAGATGGAGCCGGGACCTATGCCGACCTTGACCGCATCGGCACCGGCCTTGGCCAGGGCCAGGGCAGCCTCGCCAGTGGCGATGTTGCCGCCGATCACCTGCACCTCGGGAAAATGCTTCTTCACCCAGGCGACGCGGTCGAGCACGCCCTGGGAATGGCCGTGGGCGGTGTCCACCACAATCACGTCCACCCCGGCCTTGACCAGGGCTTCTACCCGCTCCTCGGTGCCCTCGCCGACGCCGACGGCGGCACCGCAGCGCAGGCGTTCCTGCTCATCGCGGCAGGCCTGGGGGTAATCCTTGGCCTTCTGGATGTCCTTCACCGTGATCATGCCGCGCAGCTCGAAGCGGTCGTTGACCACCAGAATCTTCTCGATGCGGTGCTGATGCAGCAGACGCAGCACCTCGGCCTTGCTCGCCCCTTCCTTGACCGTCACCAGCCGCTCCTTGGGGGTCATGATGGCGGATACCGGCTCGCCCATGCGGGTTTCGAAACGCAGGTCGCGGTGGGTGACTATGCCCACCAGCTCGGCGCCGTCCACCACCGGCAGGCCGGAGATGCCCTCGCGCCGGGTCAGCTCCATCACCTCGCCAATGCTGGCATCGGGGCGCACCGTCAGGGGGTCCTGAATCACCCCGGCCTCGTATTTCTTCACCCGCAGCACCTCGTAGGCCTGCTGCTCGGCGGTCATGTTCTTGTGAATGATGCCGATGCCGCCCTCCAGGGCCATGGCGATGGCCAGGCGCGATTCGGTGACCGTATCCATCGCCGCCGACACCAGGGGAATGTTCAGGCCGATGCCGCGGGTCAACTGCGTGCTCAGGTCCACGTCCTTGGGCAGCACATTGGAATAACCGGGCAGCAAGAGGACATCGTCAAAGGTCAGGGCTTCTTCTACTACGCGCATGGCAGGCATCCAGGTGGTGGGTTCGACAGGGTTGGCGATTATAGCAGGCCAGGGCGGCCGGGATGAATCGGCATCATTTTGCCCCGGTCAAAGGTTACCGCTTTATGAAACTGGCCTTCAGGAGTAAACTGCCGCCCGACTTGACCTTAGGTTGAGGTTTCAATCGTCTGTTTATAAATGATTTCTATGGCAGACCGACCCAGCCCAACCCGATTTCCTCCCGCCATTACGAGGCTGCATCGACCCCCGGCATGAATCACTACAGCAAATTCATCACCGTTTTGATGGCGATACTCACCGCCGCCGCCTGGGCGCTGGTCAATCAGCCGGACATAGAACCGCCCTGGCCGGCCAAGATCGAGGGCTTTGCCTTCTCGCCCATGCGCGATGTCACCGACCCGAGCAAAAAGATCTTCCCCAGCATTTCCGAGATCGATGAAGACCTCGCCCTGCTCGCCGGCGATGCCCACGCCATCCGCACCTACAGCGTCGAGGACAATCTCGGCCAGATCCCCGAGCTGGCCCGCGGCCACGGGCTCAATGTCACCCTCGGTGCCTGGATCAACCCCAACCCCGAGGACAACGAGCGCGAGATCAATGAGCTGATCCGCATCTTCAACACCAGCCACAGCCAGATCGTCCGAGTCATCGTCGGTAACGAAACCATTCTGCGCGGCGATCAGACCCCGGAGCAGATGATCGAGCACATCCGCAAGGTTCACTCCGCGGTCTGGGCGCCGATCAGTACCGCCGAGCCCTGGCACGTCTGGCTCAAGTACCCCAAGCTGGTGGAGGCGGTGGACTTCATCACCGTGCATCTGCTGCCCTACTGGGAAGGGGTGCCGGTGGAAGAGGCGGTGGACTATGTGGCGATGCGCTATGAGGAGCTGCAGAAGGCCTACCCCAACAAGCCGATCATCATCGGTGAGGTGGGCTGGCCGAGCAAAGGCCGCCTGCGCCACGGCGCGGTGGCCAGCCAGGCCAATCAGGCCAAGTTCCTGCGCCGGTTTCTCGCCCTCGCCGAAGAGCGCGGTTACACCTATTACCTGATGGAGGCCTTCGACCAGCGCTGGAAACAGGATCTGGAGGGTGAGGCCGGCAGCTACTGGGGGGTCTACAACACCGACCGGGAGGCCAAGTTTGCCTTCACCGCGCCGGTGGTGCGCATTCCCGAATGGCATGGTCTGGCGCTGATCAGCGTGATTTTCTCCATCGGCCTGCTCGCCCTGCTGTTCCGCGACAGCCAGGGGATCAGCCGCTCCGGCAGCAGTTTCCTCGCCCTGATCGCCTACTCCATCACCACCTTTGCGGTGTGGATGCTCTACGACTACTCCAATCAGTACCTCACCGCCGCCAGTCTGGCGGTGGGGGTGATGCTGTTCATTGCCGTGCTCGGGGTGATCATCGTCCTCCTGGCCGAGGCCCATGAGCTGGCCGAGGCCATCTGGCTGAAGAATTGGCGCCGCGCCCCCGAACCCTGCATCGACTGCGACGGCCCCCAGCCGCTGGTGTCGATCCATGTGCCGGCCTACAACGAGCCGCCGGAGATGCTCAAGCAGACCCTCGACGCCCTGGCCGCGCTGGATTACAGCAACTTCGAGGTGCTGGTGATCGACAACAACACCAAGGACCCCGCGGTCTGGCAGCCGGTGGAGGCCCACTGCCAGCAACTGGGGCCGCGGTTTCGCTTCTTTCATGTGGACCCGCTGTCCGGCTTCAAGGCCGGCGCGCTCAACTTTGCCCTGCGCGAGACCCACCCCGAGGCCGAGGTGGTGGCGGTGATCGACAGCGATTACCGGGTCACGCGCAACTGGCTGCGGGAGCTGGTGCCCCTGTTCCACGATGCCAACATGGCCATAGTCCAGGCCCCGCAGGATTACAGCGATGGCGCTGAGAACGCCTTCAAGGCCATGTGTCTGGCGGAGTACCGCGGCTTCTTCCAGATCGGCATGATCACCCGCAACGAGCGCAATGCCATCATCCAGCACGGCACCATGACCCTGGTGCGCCGGCGGGTGCTCGAAGAGGTCGGCGGCTGGGCCGAATGGTGCATCACCGAGGATGCCGAGCTGGGCCTGCGCATCTTCCAAAAGGGCTACAGCGCTACTTACATCGCCAAGGGCTACGGCCAGGGGCTGATGCCCGACACCCTGCTGGACTTCAAGAAGCAGCGCTTCCGTTGGGCCTATGGCGCGGTGCTGATCATGCGCCAGCACCTCGGCGCCCTGCTCGGCTTTGGCGACAGCAAGCTGACCCGCGGCCAGCGCTATCATTTTCTCGCCGGCTGGCTGCCCTGGCTGGCGGATGGCTTCAACCTGGCGTTCAACCTGGCGGCCATCGCCTGGTCGCTGGCGATGATCTACTTCCCCGAAGAAGTCGCCCCGCCGAGCATGGTGTTTGCCGTGTTGCCGCTCTCCCTGTTCGTCTTCAAGGTGACCAAGATGTTCCTGCTCTACCGCCGCCGGGTGCAGGCCAGCTGGCGCCAGAGCATAGCCGCGGGCATCGCCGGGCTGGCCCTGTCCCATGTGATCTCGCGGGCCATGCTCACCGGCTTTGTCACGCGCAAGATCGGCTTCTTCCGCACGCCGAAACATGCCAGCAGCAATGCCGTCTGGCAGGCGCTGCTGGACTCGCGCGAGGAATTGCTGTTCTTCTTCGCCCTGACCCTCTCCAGCCTGGGGGTGCTGTTTCTGCGGGAAGACAGCGACATGCTGGACATCCAGATCTGGACGCTGGCCTTGGGCATACAGAGCATTGCCTACGCCGCCACCGGTCTGATGGCAATCATCAGCGGCCTGCCGCGCTTGCCGGCCTCCTGGGTCGGGGTCATGCACAGCCTGGAGCAGAATCCGCCAAAGGCCAGCAAAAGCCCCTCCAGCTTGTAGCCCTTGGTCGATTTTGTTAGTGTCGGTCCGCTCCGGCTGTCGCAGCAGCCCAACCCGGCCACTCAATCCGACCACCTCATCCGACCAGGTAAGTTAGGTTTTTGTCTCTGCAACGCAAAGTTCTGCTGCTGATCTTTTCCGTGTTTCTGGCCCTGAGTCTGGCCGGATACGGTGCCCAGCAGTGGCTGATTCTGCCCAGTTTCCAGGCCCTCGAACAGGCCGAGGCCGAGCGCCACATGGAGCGGGTGATCCAGGCCATTGAGCGCGAACTGGAGCATCTGGCCATCTCCGCCACCGACTGGGCCAGCTGGGACGACACCTACCGCTACGTCCAGGACAACAACCTGGATTACGTCAATTCCAACCTGGGCCTGCAGGTGATGGAAAACATGCGCGGCAACATCTTCTACATCTACAACCAGCAGGGCGATGAAGTCTGGGGCAACAGTTACGACCTGCAGAGCCAGCGCTACACCCACATCCCCGGTCTGGCCGATGAGCTGGCGCAAAGCCCCCTGAGCCGGATCAGCGACCCCACCGGCGGCCAATCTGGCCTGATCAGCACTGAGATGGGGCCGATGCTGGTTGCCGCCCAGCCGATTCTCACCAGCGATCGCCAGGGCCCGGTGCAAGGCAGCCTGATCCAGGGTCGGTTTCTCGACCCGCTGGCACTCTCCGCCCAGACCCAGGTCAAGCTCAGCATCCAGGACCTGCAGCGCTTCAGTCCCGACCCCAGCATCCTCACTGCGCTGCAGGAGCCAAACGCCAGCCTGGTGCGCAGCGAAGACCAGCACAACCTGGTTTATCGCCTGCTCCGCGACCTGCAGGGGCGGCCCCTGGCTCTGCTGCAGATCGAGCTGCCCCGCGACATCAGCGCCCAGGGCCAGGCCGCCATCCAATTTGCCCTCATCAGCCAGCTGACCGCCGCCCTGCTGATCATGCTGGTGCTCGGCCTGAGCCTGCGCCGGCTGGTGCTGCTGCCCCTGCGTCGGGTGACCGAGCATGCCCTGGCGGTGGGACAGAGCGGTGATCTCAGCGCCCGCCTGGAGCTTCAGCGGCAGGACGAGCTGGGCCTGCTGGCGGGCAAGTTCGACCAGATGGTGGAGCGCCTGGCCGAGGCCCGGCAGACCTACATGGAAGATAGCGAGCGCCGCCAGCGCCAGCTGGAGCAGGCGCGGGACGAGACCCAGGCAGCCAACCAGGCCCTGCTCGAGGCCAACAGCGAGCTGACCCGTTATCGCGATCACCTGGAGGAGCGGGTGCTCGCCCGCACCCGTGAGCTGGCGGCGGCGCGAGACGCTGCCGAGAGCGCCAACCGCGCCAAGAGCCAGTTACTGGCGAACATGAGCCACGAGCTGCGCACGCCGCTGAATCACATCATCGGCTTTAGCCAGCTGCTCAAACTCCGGCCGGCGGAGCCCGGCGCAGAGGACGATCGCCCGGAGCGGATCGAACAGGCCGGCTATCAGCTCCTGCATCTGATCAACAACCTGCTCGACACCGTCCAGCTGGAGGCCGGGCAGATGCAGCTGCATGAGGTGGATTTCGATCTCGCCGAGCTGCTCGAGCAACTGCAGCAGGAGCGCGGCCTGCCCGGCGAGCCACCGCGGCTGATCCTGGAGCAGGATGAGTCCATCCCCCTCTGGCTGCACGCCGATGCCCAGCGTCTTGGTCAGGTGCTCGGCGAGTTGCTGGATAACGCCATCAAATTCTCCAACGCCAAGCCGGTGCAGCTGCGCCTGCGCAAACTCGACAGCGGCAGCCGGGTGCTGCGCCTGCGCTTTGAGCTGCGCGATCAGGGCATAGGCGTGCCCGCCGAGCTCAAGGACAGCCTGTTCCAGCTGTTCAATCAGGCCGACCCCAGCTCCACCCGCCAGCACGGCGGCACCGGCCTCGGTCTGGCCCTGTGCCAGCGCCTGGTGCGCCTGATGGCCGGCGAGATTGGCTTTGACAGCGAGCCCGGCAAGGGCAGCCTGTTCTGGGTCGAAATCCCCATGAGCCCCGGCCAGGCACCCAGACCAGAGCCCGCCGCCAGCCTGGAGCCGGCGCAACAGCGCCAGCTTGGCGAAGAGCTCCGCGGCCTGCTGCGCCAAAGTCTCTGGCAGGCCCAAAGCCTCTGGCACGAGGCCGGCCCGCAGCTTGAATTCCTCAGCCCGGAGCAATATCAGGCCCTGGACAGCGCCATCCAGGGATTTGACTTCGACACCGCCGCCAAGCTGCTGGGGGATGCCCTGGATTCTGCTTGAGCGCGTCCAACCCAAAAAGCTGACGGCTGACCACCGAAGGCTGGCCGCTGGCCACTAAAAAATCCCCCAGTGTCGCAATAGTGCAATCCCCCTCGGCTAGTCTTGGCGCCTTTCAACCGCGGCCTGCAGCACTGTGCGTATTCTCAAAATCTCGGATGTCTATTTTCCCCGCATCAACGGGGTTTCCACCTCCATTCAGACCTTTCGCCGTGAGTTTCTTGCCCGCGGCCATGAGGTCAGCCTGGTCTGCCCGGACTACGCTGGCCCCGGTATCGGACCTGACACCGGACCCAAATCCGGCTCCAGCGAGGATGCGGGCCTGATTCGCATCCCCGCACGGGTGATCCCCATGGACCCGGAGGATCGCTTCCTCCACCTCGGCGCCCTGCGCCGCTGGGGCCACAAGCTGCGACCGGGGGATTTCGATCTGGTCCACATCCACACCCCCTTTGCCGCTCACTATCTGGGGCTGGGGATTGCGCGCCGCCTACGAGTTCCGGTGGTGGAGAGCTATCACACCTTCTTTGAGGAATACCTGTTCAACTACATCCCTTGGCTGCCTAAAAACGGGCTGCGCTGGGCCGCCCGGCACTTTTCCCGCTCCCAGTGCAACGCCGTGGACGCCCTGGTGGTTCCCTCCCGACCCATGCTGGAGACCCTGCGCAATTACGGGGTCAGCAACCGCGCCGAAATCATTCCCACCGGCATCTACCTGCCGGAATTCAGCCAGGGAGATCGCCAGCGCTTTCGCCAAAGCCAGGGCATAGACCCGCAGCGGCCGGTGCTGGTGCACATCGGCCGCCTGGCCTTTGAGAAGAACATCGGCTTTCTCCTGGAAGTGCTCGCCCAGGTACGCCAGCAAATCCCTGACATCCTCCTGGTGCTGGCCGGTGAGGGCCCGGCCCGCGCCCATCTGCAGCAACAGGCGGAGCAGCTGGGGCTGAGTCAGCAAGTGCGCTTCGTCGGCTATCTGGCCCGCGGCGCCGAGCTGGATGACTGCTACCTGGCCGGCGATGCCTTCGTCTTCTCCTCCCGCACCGAGACCCAGGGTCTGGTGCTGCTTGAAGCCATGGCCCTGGGGGTGCCGGTGGTCTCCACCGCCGTCATGGGCACCCGCGACATCCTCGATGCCGGTCAGGGGGCGCTGGTGGCAGAGGAAGATGTGACGGACTTCAGCGCCAAACTGGTGCGCCTGCTGCGGGATCAGGAACTGGCCCAGCGCCTGAGCGCCGAGGGCAAGGCCTACGCCCAGCAATGGTCGGCAGGACGCATGGCCGAGCGCATGCTCGATTACTATGCCGAGATCATTCGCCAAGGACCCCATCGGCAACATGGGCGATAACCTGGACTATCAACTGTCCCGGAGAGCGCTCCCATGTCAGGCTGGGTCGGCTGTCGGAACATCCTGTGATTATGCAGGCGGGATAGTGTCAGCGCCGACTTTTGCAATCTGCCGGAATTCCGACTCAAAATCCGCGTGTTCCGGGCAAATTCCCAGTCGGGTTTCGCAATGGTCGATGAACAATCCGGCGGTCTGATACAGGCTCGAAACCATTTCATGCAGGGTATTGAAGTGTTCGGCAATGGTGGCATTGTCGGTTTCGTTATGTAACCAATGTGGATTAGATATAGATCCTGAATGGGTAGATTATGAATCGC
>JADGBD010000078.1 GCA_015231665.1 Gammaproteobacteria bacterium | reverse complement strand
GGCGGGTGACCTCGGTCTTGCCCACCCCGGTAGGGCCGGCAAAAAGGAAGGAGCCCACGGGCTTTTCCTCACCACCCAGGCCTGAGCGGTTCATCCGAATCGCCGCCACCAGACCATCTATGGCCTTGTCCTGGCCAAACACCACCATTTTCAGGTCACGGTCGAGATTCTTCAGGGTCTCGGTGTCCGAGGCGCTGACGTTCTTCGGCGGGATACGGGCGATCTTGGCCACCACCGCCTCCACCTGTTCGATGTCGATCAGCTCGGGCCTGTCTTCCTCGGCGAACAGGCGCACCGCCGCGCCGGCCTCATCGATCACGTCGATGGCCTTGTCCGGCAAATGGCGATCATTGATGTAGCGCGCCGCCAATTCCGCCGCCGCTGACAGGGCAGCATCGGTATAGCGCACCTGATGATGCTCCTCGAAGCGGGCGCGCAGGCCTTTGAGGATTTCCTTGGTCTCTTCGACGCTCGGCTCGAGCACGTCGATCTTCTGAAAGCGCCGCGCCAGGGCATGGTCCTTCTCGAAGATGCCGCGAAACTCCTCGTAGGTAGTGGAGCCGATGCAGCGCAACTCGCCGGCGGCAAGCATCGGCTTGATCAGGTTGGAGGCATCCATGGAACCGCCAGAGGCGGAACCGGCGCCGATGAGGGTGTGGATTTCATCGATGAAGAGAATGGCATCCGGCTCTTTCTTGAACTGGGCCAACACCGCTTTGAGGCGCTTTTCAAAATCGCCGCGGTACTTGGTGCCGGCCACCAGTGAGCCCAGGTCCAGGGAATAGATGGTGCTGTCGAGCAGGACATCGGGCACGTCTTCCTCGACGATCTTCAGCGCCAGGCCTTCGGCGATGGCGGTCTTGCCGACGCCGGCATCGCCCACCAGCAGTGGGTTGTTCTTGCGCCGACGACAGAGGATCTGGATGGTGCGTTCCACTTCCAACTGGCGGCCGATGAGGGGGTCGATGCGGCCGCGGATGGCCAGGTCGTTGAGATTCACCGCATAGCTGTCCAGCGCTGTGCGGCCGCCGCCTTCGCGCTCGTCCTCATCTGCGGTGGAAGCGGCCTCGTCATCGCGTCGCGGCACCGGCCGGTTGCGCTCCGGCATCTGCTTGGAGATGCCGTGGGACAGGTAATTGACCACATCCAGGCGCTGCACGTCCTGCTGATGGAGGAAGAACACCGCTTGCGAATCCTGCTCGCTGAAGATGGCCACCAGCACATTGGCGCCGGTGACTTCCTGGCGCTCGGCCGATTGCACATGGAACACCGCCCGCTGCAGCACCCGCTGAAAGCCCAGGGTCGGCTGGGTGTCACGGCGGTCACCGTCGGGAATCACCGGTGTGGTTTCATCGAGGAAGCGGGTCAGATCGGCGCGCAATTGATCCAGATTGGCGCCGCAGGCCCTGAGCACCTCCAGCGAAGAGGGATTGTCCAGCAGCGCCAGCAACAGGTGCTCGATGGTGAGAAACTCATGCCGCTTGCCCTTGGCCTCGTTGAAGGCTCGGGCGAGGGAAAAATCCAGGTCTTTGCTGAGCATCAGGCTTCCTCCATGGTGCACATCAGTGGGTGTTGATTCGACCGGGCATAGTCGTTGACCTGGTAAACCTTGGTCTCGGCAATCTCGCGGGTAAACACCCCACAGACCCCTGCCCCCCGCGTATGAACATGCAACATGATCTGAGTCGCCTTTTCCCGCCGCATAGTGAAGAAAGTTTCCAGGACGTGCACGACAAACTCCATCGGCGTGTAGTCGTCATTGAGCAGCAGCACCTTGTACAGAGGCGGCTGCTTGAGCTTGGGCTGCGCCTCCTCAAGGGCCAGGTCGCCCTGCTGCTCGTGATTATCGTCGAATTCGCCCATTTGTCGCTCTTTTGATCGATTGTAGCGGATGTCGCCTGAGGGATTGAATACTGGGATCAAGATGGAGGGCATCCAGAGCCATTTCAACCGGGCAAATTGACCATTCAATTTGCAGAGTTATAATCGCCGCCAGGATCGCCTAACCGCGCCCAGACAGGTGGGCGAATCCCTCGTCGTTCATAAACTCAGTGCAATCAGCGGTAGGAGTAGCAAATGCCAAGCGGAATCGTCAAATGGTTCAACAATGCCAAGGGCTACGGCTTCGTCGTCCCCGATAACAGCGAGCAGGATATCTTTGTCCATTTCTCATCCATCGCCATGGACGGATACAAGACCCTGCAGGAAGGTCAGCGGGTTCAATTCGAAATCACCGAAGGCCCCAAGGGCCTGCATGCCGTTTCCCTGGAGGCCGTCTAAGCTGTCGAACCGCCCCGGACTTTGCCCGTCCGGGGCCGGTCTCGCAGCGACATCCCTTTCCTCTGTGGCCTACATCTGCTCGATCATGGCATCGCCAAACTCGGAGCAGGACAGCAGCTTGGCACCCTCCATCAGCCGCTCGAAGTCATAGGTCACGGTCTTGGCCGAGATCGCCGCGCCCATCGCCTTGACCACCAGGTCCGCCGCCTCGATCCAGCCCATGTGGCGCAGCATCATTTCCGCCGACAGAATCAGTGAACCGGGATTGACCTTGTCCTGACCGGCATACTTGGGCGCGGTGCCGTGGGTGGCCTCGAACATGGCGACCGTATCCGACAGATTGGCGCCGGGGGCGATACCGATGCCACCCACCTGGGCAGCGGAGATGTAGTCGCCATTGAGATTCATGGTGGCGATGACGTCATACTCCGCCGGGCGCAGCAGAATCTGCTGCAGGAAGGCATCGGCAATCACGTCCTTGCCGATGATCTCCTTGCCCGTATTGGGGTTCTTGAAGCTGCACCAAGGCCCACCGTCGATCTCCACCGCGCCGAACTCCTGCTTGGCCAGGGCATAGCCCCACTCTTTGAAGGCGCCCTCGGTGAACTTCATGATGTTGCCCTTGTGTACCAGGGTCAGGGAATCGCGGTCATTGTCAATGCAATACTGCAACGCCTTGCGCACCAGTCGCTCGGTACCCTCGCGGGAAATGGGCTTGATGCCGATGCCCGAGGTGGCGGGGAAGCGGATCTTCTTCACCCCCATCTCGGCCTGGAGGAAGTCGATCAACTTCTTCGCTTCAGGGCTCTCGGCGGCCCATTCAACGCCGGCGTAGATGTCCTCGGAGTTCTCGCGGAAGATGACCATATCGGTCAGCTCCGGGTTCTTCAGCGGGCTGGGGGTGCCGGCGTAATAGCGGATCGGCCGCAGGCAGACGTAGAGGTCCAGCACCTGGCGCGGGCTGACATTGAGCGAGCGGATGCCACCGCCCACCGGCGTGGTCAGCGGACCCTTGATGGAGACAACAAACTCCCGCACCGCCTCGAAGGTCTCCTCCGGCAGCCAGGTATCGCCACCGTACAGCTTGTTCGCCTTCTCACCAGCAAAGATCTCCATCCAGGCGATCTGGCGCTCGCCGCCATAGGCCTTGGCCACCGCCGCGTCGATCACCTTGATCATCACCGGGGTGATATCCACGCCAATGCCATCGCCTTCGATATAGGGGATGATGGGATTATTCGGCACATTGAGAGAATGGTCCGGGTTGACGCTGATCTTGGCGCCCGCAGCGGGAATCTGAATCTTGTCGTAGGCCATGGTTGCTCCTGGAGAATTTAGGGGGTGAACGGGGGTCTTGGGAATCAAGGCCGCATTCTAACCCAGTCTGCCGCCCGACGGCAGACTGGCTTGAGTGGGCCCAGGTGTTGCTTCCAGCAGTAGACAATATCCGTTGTAGAATCTGCCAACATTAAGTCAGCGGAGCGCGGCATGAGCGGCGAAATTGTAGTCATCTCGGTATTTGGCCCGGCTGCCCTGGGTGCGGGGGCGCTGATTGGCGCCGTTGCCCTCGGCAGCCGGGTGTACGAGCACATCCAGCAGCAGATTGCCGAGCGCAAC
Organism: Gammaproteobacteria bacterium; assembly: GCA_015231665.1. Lineage (GTDB taxonomy): Bacteria > Pseudomonadota > Gammaproteobacteria > Chromatiales > Chromatiaceae > Magnetovirga. The sequence goes on along the minus strand of JADGBD010000078.1, from coordinate 4,433 downwards.
CGTCTGGCCCTGCTGCAAGCCCAGCAGATCCAGGCCGATCTGGAGCGCTGGCAGGCCCAGCAAGCCGCCCTGGGAGCGCAGATGCACCAGGCCCTTGAGCAATGGCAACAACTGCAGCAGCAGATCCGCCAGATGCCCGGTCTGGCATCGACCCAAGACCTGGGTGCAGTCAGTGCCCAGGGCTTCCTCCAGCACGCCCAGCAGCAGGCCCAACAACAGGCGACGCAAGCCGAGCGCCTGCAGCAACTCAGTCTCTGCCTAGAGCGGCTACCCGAAGCCCTCAGCCAGCCGGCCATCCCTGCCCTGGCCGGCCTGCGCCTGACTCTGGCCCAGCTGCAACAGCAACAAGAGCAGGGGCCACCACCTCTGGCCAGTGCCATCGACAGCTTTCAGGCCGCCCTGGAGCAGACCCTCAAGGACCAGGCCGAACGCCTGGCGCAACAGCCCCAGTTGCAGGCCGGACGACTGCAAGCGGCAGCGGCACTGCTGCAACGCCTGAGCTCGGTCGAGCCCCTCGCCAGCGGCACGGACCTGACCCAGCTGGGCGAGCTCAGCCAGGGCCTGCAACAGTTCCTACAACAGGGGCTGGATGCCGATCGGCTGGAGACTCAGGCCTTCGCCGAGCTGAACGAGCAGGCCGAGGTTCTGATCCAGCGCCTGCTGCTAGCGCACGAAAACCAGCTGGTTGATCAGCAACTGGACGAGCGTCTGGGGCATCATCTGCTGGCCCTGGGTTATCGCCATCTGGCCAGTGAATCGGGTGGCGAGCGCTGGGCCATCCCCGGCGGCGAACAGATACTCGCCCGGCGCCAAGCGGGCCTGCGCCTGGCCTTTCAGCTGCAGCACGAGCGCTTTGCCGACCGCTCCACCCAGGCTGCCCTGGATCGCGCCGAGCTGGCCCTGCTGCGCCAGCAGGAACAGCGCTGGTGCGCCGACCTCAAGCGCCTGATGCTGGCGCTGCGCGAGGACGGCTTCCTTCTGCAGGTGGATTTCGAGCGCCTGATCCCGGAAGAAGCGGTTCCGGTGGTGCTGGTGGAAGACGTGGACGACATCCTGCGCCAGCAGGATGCACCGGGCAAAAGCGCCCGCCTTGATGAACACTGAGTTCAGCACGCAAAGGGCGCAAAGGAGCGCAGAGAACGCAGAGTGTTACAGTAAAACAGCCTCAGTCCTTGCCGATTACCCTGGGAGTTCCGAGCGCTGGTTCGGAGGTGTGAAGCCCGAGCCATCCTATGGCTTTGCCAATTTTTTGTTTGAAAACTTTGCGCTCTCCGCGCTTCTCTGCGTCCTCCGCGTCCCTATCTTAGGAGCCAACACCCCATGATCCTGATCGATGCCGACAGCCCGCGCTGGTTGCGTGAGCTGGACCGTTTTATCCACCTCAAAAGCCTGTTGCTGCTGCACGGCAATGTCTTGGACCTGGTCTCCTGCCAGGTGGAGAGCGGCGATGGCCGGCGCTACTGGACCGAGAGCAACCTGGGCGACTTCTTCAAGCGCCTACTGCCGGGCATGGGCTATGGTCTGGTGGGCCTGTTCGACCCAGTGGATGGGCTGCAGTTTGCCCAGGAGGAGATGGCGGCGCGCTACCGCGAACTCGCCGGGGATGGCGCCGACAGCCCGGCGCGGCGCGGCCAGAGCGATAGCGACCTGCAAGAACTGGGGCCGCTGCTGCCGGGCATCTCCCGCGCCCTGGCCAATCGCACCACCCCCTGCGCCTTTCTGATCAACTTCGCCTCACGCCTGACCAGCTCGCCAGAGCGCCTGGCCAAGGCGGAGCAAGCCCTGTTCACCCGCATCCTCAAGGCCTCTCTGGAGGCGCGCGAGGTCATAGGCCCCGACGGCAGCCACAACAACCTGCTGATTCTGGTGTGCGACAAGATCAACGATCTGCCCACCTTTCTCTATCTGAACAACCCGCGCAGCCGTTCCATCCACATCGACCACCCCGGCATCGGCGAGCGCCAGCGTTTCATCCGCAGCAACTACCGCGCCTTCTTCGGCGCCTCCTCCGGCGCCTCCTCCGAGTCAGGCACTAACGCCAGCGAGGCGCCGCCTGAGCTGGTGGCGCTGTTTTCCGCCCTCACCGATGGCTTCAGCACCTACGAGATGCTCTCCCTCATCGGCCTGTCCCAGCGCGAGCAGATCCCGGTGGAACGCCTGCGCAACCTCTGCGAGCGCTTCAAGTACGGCATCGTCGAAAGCGATTGGGACAAGCTCGACCGCAGCCGTCTCGACCAGGCGCGGCAGCTGATCAGCGGCCGCATCAAGGGCCAGGAGCTGGCGCTGAACCAACTGCTGGAGATCGTCAAGCGCGCCAAGCTGGGCATGGCCGCCGGCAGCGCCAGCCGCAGCCAGCGCCCGCGCGGCGTGCTGTTTTTCGCCGGTCCCACCGGGGTGGGCAAGACCGAGATGGCCAAGGGCCTGGCCGAGTTGCTGTTCGGCCAGGACGACCGCCTGATCCGCTTCGACATGAGCGAATTCGCCGCCGCCCACGCCGACCAGAAACTGCTCGGCGCGCCGCCCGGCTATGTCGGCTACGAAGAAGGCGGCAAGCTGACCAACGCGATGAAGCAGCAGCCTTTTTCCGTGCTCCTGTTCGACGAGGTGGAAAAGGCCCACCCGAGCATCTTCGACAAGTTCCTGCAGATTCTCGACGACGGCCGCCTCACCGATGGCAAGGGCGAGACGGTGTATTTCTCCGAGTGCATCATTATCTTCACCAGCAACCTGGGCACCTACACCCCCGCCGGCGGCGACGGCAGCCGGGAGAAGCTGGTATCGCCGGAGATGCCCTACAGCCAGGTGCGCGACATCATGCTCGGCGCCATCCGCCACCACTTCAATCAGGTGCTGGGGCGGCCGGAGATTCTCAACCGCTTTGGCGAAAACTTCGTCGTCTTCGACTACATCCGCCCGCCCTTGGACGGCGCCATCCTCGATCACCTGCTACGCCAACTGGGCCAGTCCCTGCGCGAGCAGCAAGGCCTTGAGCTCAACCTGAACCCAGAGGTGCGCGAACAGCTCGGCCAGTTGGCCAGCCAGCACCTGGAATTCGGCGGCCGCGGCATCCGCAACCTGCTGGAAGCAGCCCTGGTCAACCCCCTGGCCAGCCAGCTGTTCGACCAAAACCCCGCCAGCGGCAGCCGGGTTCTGGTCAGCCAACTGCAACAGGCTGCCGATGGCCGCTATCGGGTGCAAATCCAGGTCACCGGCGAGTGAACGAGTGGGACACAGAGCAGTGCAAAGATCACAGAGTGAAACCATGCTTGACTCGAGAATTGCATTTTTGCTTCAACCCCCCCCATACCCTGCAACCTCTGCGTTCTCAGTCATTCTCCGCACATTCCGCGCCCAATAATGCCTGAACAGCAACTCAACCTGGCTCGTCTGGCGCGGCCGCTGACCAGCCTGGGGCCGGGGCGGCGCCTGGGTCTTTGGGTGGCCGGTTGCGCCCTGGACTGCCCCGGCTGCATCAGCCCGGAGCTGCGGAACTCGGCGGCGGGCAAGCTCATTGGCAGCGAGCAGCTGGCGCAGCATATACTGGCCATGCCCGAGCCACTGGATGGCCTGAGCCTGAGCGGCGGCGAGCCCTTTGACCAGGCCCCAGCCCTGGCCGCGCTCTGGTCCCGGCTGAAACCGGCGCGACCGCGCTGGAATTTGCTCATCTTCAGCGGCTACAGCCACCGCCACCTGCGCCGCCTGCCCCAGGCACAAGGCCTGCTGGGCTGCTGTGATCTGCTCATCGCCGGGCCCTACCGAGCCGGAAAAGTCAGCACAGAGCCGCTGCTCGCCTCCCGCAACCAGCAGACCCTGCCCCTGAGCCCGCGTGGTGAGCAGATGCTGGCGGCCTTGCACGACCCAGTGCCAAACGCCAACATCGGCCAGGACAGCCAAGGCCGCGGTTGGCTGATCGGCATCCTCGATCCCGAGCAACGCCAACAGCTGCACCAGGATTTAGGCCTGGTGCGTGGGGGCATTAGATGATTTTTAATCCGCAAATGAACGCGAATAAACGCAAAATACTGTTGATCCGGCTCAGAGCATGAAAGCCCGGGAGCGCGTGCGGCCCCGGATTCCGCTTCGCTTCATCCGGGCTAGATTAATTTGCGCAAGTTGGCTGCGAGAATCGGCATAATCTGCCCTTGCTTAATCCCTGATTGGCGTTCATTTGCGGACTTTTAACGATCAACACCATGACCGATTTCGTCAAGATCTGCCCCAAGTGCGGCCATAGCAGCCCCGAGTATGAAAACCTCTGCGGTCAGTGCGGCCATTTCATTGGCATGGAACTGGCTCAACGGCGCGTTGAGGCGGCCGCAGAACTGGCCAGACCAGAGCCAAAGTCAGCATCTGAACCCTTATCTGAACAGGCACCGCGGCAATCGCGGCCCTTGGCCCTGCGCCTGAGCATTCCCGGTACGGCGCTGAGTTTT
>JADGBD010000077.1 GCA_015231665.1 Gammaproteobacteria bacterium | reverse complement strand
GAATGGTTTTCTTGCCGGTGAGCACGTCAACCTCGGCCACCATCCCTGGGATTATAGGCAGGGGATCGGCCTCGCTGCCGAGATAATTGCGGTCGGTACGCAGGCGTACCAAGTAAAAGCTGTCGCCTTTTTCATCGGCAATGGTATCTGCGCTGATGTGCTCCACCGCCGCCTTGAGACCACCATAGATGGCGAAGTCGTAGGCGGTGAATTTGATCGTCGCCTCCTGGCCGGGGCGGAGGAAGGCGATGTCCTGGGGGCGGATTTTGGTTTCGATCAGCAGGGTGTCTTCCAGCGGCACGATCTGCACCAGCTCGGCGCCGGGCTGGATGACGCCACCGACGGTGTTGACCAGCAGCTGCTTGACCGTGCCGCGCACCGGCGAGCGCACCGCGGTGCGCTGCACCCGGTCTTCCAGGGCGACGCTGCTGGCATCGAGCTGGTCGAGTTCGGCGCGGATTTCGTTGTATTCCTTGCGCGCCTGGTTACGGAACTTGAGCTGGCTTTCAGTGACTTTCTGCTGCGCCTCGCTCATCGCCGAGCGGGCCCGTGGGATGGCGATCTGCAGGGTGTCCAGCTCGCCTTGCAGGTCCGCCACCTGGCGCTCCAGACGCAGCACCTGAATCTCGGATATGGCGCCCTTGGCGATCAGCGGCCGGGAGATTTCCAGCTCTTTCTCCGCCAGGGCCAGGCTGCGGGCCAGCTGTTTTTCCTTGGCCTCCAGTTCGCCGACCTCCAGGCTGCGCTGGTCCACCTGCTGCCTGAGGATGTTGAGGGTGGCCTGCAGCTCGCTGTGCTTGGATTTGAGCAGGTCATGCTCCTGAATGCCGATGTGCGGTGCTTCTGTGAGCACCGCCGCCGGGGTGTCGAAGCTGTCCTTGTGATCCGCCTCCGCCTGCAGACGCGCGGCCCGGGCCAGCAGGGAAAGGTATTGCATGCGGCTTTCGCGCAGGGAGGAGGAGAAGCGGGTGTCGTCGATGCGCAGCATGATCTGGTTCTTCGCCACCAGCTCGCCTTCCTTGATCATGATCTCGGAGAGAATGCCGCCCTCCAGGTTTTGCACAATCTGCACCTGGCTGGAGGGGATGACCTTGCCCTCGCCCTTGGTGACCTCATCGATCTCCGCCACCCCGGCCCAGATCAGGATAATGGTGAAAAAGGCGGCGGTGGCCAGCAGCATGATGCGCCCGCCCTTGGGGGTGCTGGCGAGGATCGCGGCATTGGCGTCGGAGATGTAGTCCAGGTCCTCGTGGGGGATGTCCTTGGCGCCCATGTCCAGGGCGATGTCCTTGCGCAGAAAGGCCATCAGCCGGGCCAGCTTGCTCTCGCTCGGTTCTGGCGCCGGGTTCGGCGTTGGCTCGGGCTTTGGTGCCGCTTGCGCCCGCGGGGTGCCGGGAATGGCCTGATCCGCCGGCACCTTGGCGATTTCCAGCTGGGCCAGGGGCTGGCCCTTGTTGTCGTTTGCTTCGCTCATCTCGTTTAGCCCATGCCGATCCGGCCCTCACGCAGGGCCTCGAGTACCTTTTCCTTGGGTCCATCGGCCACCAGCCGGCCCTTGTCGATGATGATCAGCCGATCCACCAGCTCCAGCAGGGAGGCGCGGTGGGTGACGACGATCAGGGTCTTGTCCTGCATGATCTTGCGCAGCTGGGCGCGCACCAGCTCTTCCGAGGTGTTGTCCATGGAGTTGCTCGGCTCGTCCAGCAGCAGGATGCTGGGGTCGGTGAGCAGGGCGCGGGCCACCGCCACAGCCTGACGCTGGCCGCCGGAGAGGCGCTCGCCGCGCTCGCCCACGGGCATGTCGAAGCCCAGCGGATGGCGGTCAACAAAATCGGTGACGCCGGCGATCTGCGCCGCCCGCAGCACGCTGGCATCGTCCATGTAGGGCGCGCCGTAGGTGATGTTCTCCCGCACCGAGCCGAAGAACAGGGTGATGTCCTGGGGCACATAGCCGATGTTGCGGCGCACGTCGGCGGGGTCGATCTGGCGGATGTCGGTGCCGTCCACCCGCACCGCGCCCTCGCTGGCGTGGTACATGCCCTGGATCAGCTTGTTGATGGTGGTCTTGCCCGAGCCGATGCGGCCGATGATGCCGACCCGCTCGCCCTGCTTGATGCGGAAGTTGATGCCGCGCAGGCTGGGGTTGTCCTGGCCCGGGTAGGTGAAGCCGACGTTGTCGAACTCGATGTTGCCGGTGAGCTTGGGACGGCTGAGGAAGGAGCTGCCGGCGGGGCGCTCCACCGGCAGTTGCATGATCTCGTTGAGGCTGCTGAGCGCGGTGCGCGCCTGGAAGTAGCGGGTGGACAGATTGGCCACCTGACCCATGGGCGCCATGGTGCGGCCGGTGAGGATGACGCAGGCAATCAGCCCGCCCATGCTCAGCTCGCCGGCGATGATCAGATAGACGCCGAAAACCACTATGCCGACGGTGGTGAGTTGCTGCATCGCTGCGGCGAAGTTGACCGTGGACGAGGAAATCAGCCGTGACTTGGTGCTCCAGCGGGCAATGTGTGCCACCGCCTGCTCCCACTTGCGCTGCAGCGGCCCTTCGGCGCCGAGGAACTTGACCGTCTCTATGCCGGTGAGGCTCTCGATCAGGGTGGCGTTTTTCTGCGCCGAGGCGCGAAAGGTGTTCTCAGTGGCCTGGCGCAGCGGCTTTTGCGCCAGCAGGGCGTAGATCACGATCAGCGGGATGGTCACCGCCGGGACCAGCACCAGGGGGCCGCCGATCCAGTTGATCACCACCAGAAAGATGATGATGAAGGGCAGGTCGATCAGGGTGGTGATGGTTGCCGAGGTGATGAAATCCCGCACCGCCTCAAACTCGCGCAGGTTGTTGGCGAAGGCACCCACCGAGGACGGCCGGGCGGACATTTTGATCCCCATCACCCGCTCGTAGATCGCCGAGGAGACGCGAATGTCGGTCTTCTTGCCCGCCACGTCGATGAAGTAGCCGCGCAGCATCTTGATCAGGATGTCGAACACATAGACCGTGGTGATGCCGATGGCCAGCACCCAGAGGGTTTCCTCGGCGTTGTTCGGCACCACCCGGTCGTAGACATTCATCATGAACAGGGGACTGGCCAGGGCGAAGATGTTGATCAGCAGGGATGCCACCAGCACATCGCGGTAGATTCGCCAGGAGTCCCCGAGCACGCTCCAGAACCAGTGGCGGCCAACGGCGGCCACGGGGGCGCGGGTGCGGTCGTCATAGACAAACTCCGGCTGGACGAAGATGGCGATGCCGCTGTATTCCGCCTCCAGCTCGGCGCGGTGCATGATCCGCGTACCCATGCCGGTCTCGGGGTTGGTGATCCAGATGCGCTCCTTGTCGTCATCGATGCGGTGCATGATCACCGCCTGGTTGTCCTTGAGGATGAGAACCGCAGGCAGGACGAAGTTGGAGATCTTGGGGATCGGTCGGCGCACGATCTTGGCCGTGAGCCCGGCGCGCGCAGCAGCGCGGACGAACAGGCTGGGGGTCAGGCAATTGTTCACCAACGGCAGGCCCGAGCTGAGGGCATCCCGCGAATAGGGTCGATGCTGCAGCTTGGTCAGGGTGATCAGGCACTCCATCAGCGGATCGTATGCTGTTGGGCTGCCCTCCGCCGGTTCGGATTCCGTACTGGTCTCGCTCACGTGTTGTTCTGCTTGTTTGAGTAGGTGGCGGGGTGACTATACGACAGGAAAAAGCAGAATTCACCAGATTTTAGGACGCGCAGCTAAGGCTGATCATAAATCCTGATCAAAGCACTTTCTGCACCATGGGGATAGGTCTTGTTGGGGCGTAGCTCGGATGGACCGCAGCGCAATCCGGGGGTGGCGCTGCTGGCCCCATCGCCGTAGTCTAGAGCCCTACCCAGAATCGAGGTGATGCAGATGCACTATGAGGTGGTGGTAATAGGTTCGGGCCCTGCCGGCGAGGGTGCGGCGATGAAGCTGGCCAAGCGCGACTTGCAGGTGGCGGTGGTGGAGCGCGAGCCGCGTTTGGGGGGCAATTGCACCCATCGCGGCACCATCCCCAGTAAAACCCTGCGCCACAGCGTCCAGCTGTTGGCGGACTACCGTCATCACCCCCTGTTCGAGGGTTGCGCCGGCCGGTTGGAGATCACCTGGCCGCAGCTGATGCGCGGTGCCGACGAGGTGATCAATCGCCAGGTCCAGGTGCGCCAGCGCTTTTACGCCAACAACCGGGTGGACCTGCTCCAGGGTGAGGCAAGCTTCAGCGATGCTAATAGCCTGCTGGTGCGCGACCGCAACGGCGGCGAGGAGCGCATCAGCGCCGATCATTTCGTCATCGCCACCGGCTCGCGCCCCTATCGGCCGCCGGAGCTGGACTTTAGCCAGCCGCGCATCCTCGACAGCGACACGGTGCTGGCCCTTGACCATACACCACGCCGGGTGACCATCTACGGCGCCGGGGTCATCGGCTGCGAGTACGCCTCCATCTTCGCCAACCTGGACGTGCGGGTGAATCTGGTCAACACCCGCGACCGCCTGCTCTCTTTCCTCGATCAGGAGATCACCGATGCCCTCAGCTACCACCTGCGCGAGCAGGGGGTGGTGCTGATGCACGGCGAGGAAATGAGCGCGGTGCAGATGCAGGAGGATGAGGTGGTGCTGGAGCTGGCCTCAGGCAAGCGGGTGCGCTCCGACGTGCTGCTCTGGGCCAATGGCCGCACCGGCAACACCGATGAATTGGGTCTGGAGGCCCTGGGCATAGGCATCAATCACCGCGGCCAGATCGAGGTAGACAAGGAATTTCGTACCGCCCAGCGCCACATCTATGCGGTGGGCGATGTCATCGGCCCGCCGGCCCTGGCCAGCGCCGGCTATGATCAGGGCCGCTTCGTCGGTGCCCTGATCGCCGATGGTGAACCGGACTGGCGTTTGGTGGACGAGGTCCCCACCGGCATCTATACCAGCCCGGAGATCAGCTGCCTCGGCCGCACCGAGCGCGAACTGACCGAGCAAAACATTCCCTACGAGGTCGGCCGGGCCGAGTTCAAGAACCTGGCGCGGGCGCAGATCGCCGGGCGCAATGTCGGGGTGCTGAAGATCCTGTTTCACCGCGAGACGCTGGAAATCCTCGGCATCCACTGCTTCGGCGAGGAGGCCTCGGAAATCCTCCATATCGGTCAGGCCATCATGGCCCAGCCGGGCAGTGGCAACAGCCTGCGCTACTTCACCAACACCACCTTCAACTACCCCACCATGGCCGAAGCCTACCGGGTAGCCGCCCTCTACGGGCTCAACCGGCTGCGCTGAAAACCTGGGAGCCCCGAGCGCTTGCTCGGGATGAGGGGACGCAGAGAGCGCAAAGGAGCGCGGAGATCGCAGAGATAGGAAGTGCTTGTGGGAAAAAATTCAAACCTCTGCGTACTCTGCGCTTCTCCGCGTTCTCTGCGTCCCGAATGGCTCAGGGCTTGACGTAGGCAAACCCCTGGCCCTGCAGGATCGCTAGCTCGGCCACGCCGCTGGGCACCAGGTCGGCCTTGCTGAAGTCGTACAGATCGGTTTCGGCGATGTTTTTGCTCTTCAGGGTATTGGCGCAGATCTTGAAGCTGATGCCCTGGTCCTTGAGGCCGCTGATCTTGGCCTGCATCTCCTCGGTCGCATTGGCCTGCTGCAGCTTGGTGTTCTTGAGCGCATCCGGATAGAGCAGCAGCGACAGGCCGTTGCCGTGCAGCACTACCCGCAGTTCCAGATTGTCCTTGCCTACCGCGTTGATGTGATTCTGGATGTTGCCCAGGGCCCCGGCGAGATATTTGGGGTTGTCGTTGTTGATGTGATAGACCACCTTCTGCTTGGTCGCCTCGGCCTGGACATTGCCGAGGGCGAACAGGCTGAGCAGGGCCAGGGCAAGCAGGCCGAGGATCTTGATCTGGCTGGTTTTGATCTGAATGCTGTTGTTTTGGCTCATGATGACACTCCTAAATAATGAAAGTTATTGTTTTGAATGCTAAAGTCTGCGACCCGAGGAAGGCTGCTATCGGCGCAGGGCTAAAATAGTCCGCTTTTGCCCGCCAGTGCAAGCACAATCCTATCAGGGTATGGGTGTTGAAAGGACGCTGGCCAACCCCGCGACAAACTGGCAGGATTGCTCCAGCCCCCTTGAATGCCTTGCCATTGTGAGGCCTGACAATATGAGGAATCTGACCATGCGCTTGATACCCCTGCTGATTATTTGTCTGCTGGCCGGCAACGCCGAAGCGGCCAAGCTCTATCGTTGGGTGGACGAGAATGGCAATGTCTTCTTTTCTGACAAGGTGCCGCCCTCAGAGGCCCAGCACGAGCGCAAGCAACTGGATGAGCGTGGCATGGTGGTGGAGAGCACGGGGCGGGCCAAGACCCCCGAGGAAGTCGCGCGCGAGGCCGAGTTGGAGCGCCGCCGCCAGGAGCAGAAGCGTCTGGCCGAGGAGCAGAAGCAAAAGGATGAGTTGCTGCTGTCCACTTACCAGCACGAGGACGACATCATTCTCACCCGCGACGGCAAGCTCAAGGCGGTGGACGCGCGGATCAAAATCCTCCGCACCAGCCTGCGCTACGGTCAGGAGCGGCTCGGGCGGATGAAGGCCAATGCCGGTGCCAAGCCGGCGAAAAAGGCCCAGGAGGAGATCGATAAGCTCGAAGCCCAGATCAAACGTTACTACCAGGACATCATGGGTCTGGAGCAGCAGAAGCAGGAGATTCGCACCAGCTATGCCCAGGACCTGTCACGCTACCGCCTGCTGAAGAACCCCCAGGCCAACAAGGATCAGGTGGTGGAGCAGGCCGAGCAAGGCCCGGCGGCGGTGCAGCTGGAGAATCTGCTGCTGTGCGAGCTGGATTGTGACGAGTTGTGGCGCAAGGTGGAGCGGTTCGTGCGTGAGCGCTCATCCACCCCCATCGACGTGGCTGGCGCCAGCATCATCATGGCCAAGGCGCCGGCGACGGACAGCGACATCAGCCTGTCGGTGTCGCGCAACACGAAGGACGACGGCACTGAGGAGTTCTTCCTCGACCTGCAGTGCAAGGACAGCCTCGCCGGCCAGAAGCAGTGCCAGGGCGCTGAGGCCAAGGCGCTGCTGCAGGCCTTCCGCGAGCTGAAGTAGCTGGGAGCCTGTCGGGCTCCTAACGCCGGCGGATCAGGGTGCCTATGCCCTCGTCGGTGAACAGCTCCAACAGCACCGCGTGCTGAATCCGGCCATCGATGATGTGGGCGGTGTTGACCCCGGCCTGCACCGCCTCCAGGGCACAGCCGATCTTCGGCAGCATGCCGCCGTGGATGGTGCCGTCCATGATCAGGGCGTTGACTCGCTGGGTATCCAGGCCGGTAAGCAGCTTGCCCTCGCCATCCAGTAGCCCGAGGGTGTTGGTGAGCAGAATCAGCTTCTCCGCCTTGAGCACCTCGGCCATTTTGCCCGCCACCAAATCGGCGTTGATATTGTAGGAGCGGCCGTCCTCGCCTATGCCGATGGGGGCTATGACGGGAATGAAATCGCCCTGCACCAGCATGTTGACCACGCTGGCATCTATGCTCTCCACCTCGCCGACGTGGCCGATGTCGATGATCTCCGGCTCCTGTAGTTCCTCCGAGTGGCGGGTGAGCACCATCTTGCGGGCGCGGATCAGGTCACCGTCCTTGCCGGTGAGGCCCACCGCCGAGCCGCCGTGGCGGTTGATCAGATTGACGATCTCCTTGTTCACCAGACCGCCCAGCACCATCTCCACCACGTCCATGGTCTCGCTGTCGGTAACGCGCATGCCCTGGACGAACTCGGAGGCCTTGCCCAGGCGCTTGAGCAGATCACCGATCTGCGGCCCGCCGCCATGCACTACCACCGGGTTGATGCCCACCAGCTTCATCAGGACGATGTCGCGGGCGAAGCTGCTTTTCAGCACCTCGTCCTCCATGGCGTTGCCGCCGTATTTGATGACAATGGTGCGGCCCTGAAAGCGCTTGATATAAGGCAGTGCCTCGGTCAGAACGTGGGCGATGTTTTCAGCGGCTTTTTGCGTCAGACTCATGCAGAGGGCCTCGGTTGGGGTTGAAAAATGTGGGTCCGCGAATGAACGCCAATGGACGCCAATGGATGCAAAGTGTAAATGGCTAAGGCCAGGAGTCGAGAAGATAGAGTCCTAGCGGTTTAGTGTCTTAGCTGTAACCACCCAGGCAGTCACCCTAAGACACTAAAACACTAAGATACTATCTCCTTGAATTTGGCCTTAGCGTCCACTTGCGGACTCTCCAAAATCATCTATACCCACGGGCTTGTTGTTCTCGTAGCGCAGGGTGACCTGGCTCTTGGCGTCCGGGCGCAGCCAGGGCAGCACGCCCTTCTTGCGGATGTCGGTGTGGCGCTCCA